>CAZOXC010000660.1:0-2652 GCA_964583205.1 uncultured Pirellulaceae bacterium
GTTACGTTTTGGTCATGCAAAAGTTTCAATCCGAGTCGTTGATGAACACGGTGAAACTCGCTGTTGGCTTGAACCGACTCGAGTTCCTTTTGACCGGCGGCATGTGTTTCACATGCAAGCCAACAACGTACAGGAACTGGTGACCAGCGGCACCGTCAAACGAGTAGGCTTGCACCATATCTGGATGCGATTGTGACTGGAGGGTGTGCACTTTGTTGCCGGACCGTGGTTCACGGTTCTCAAAAGCGGAGCTGACTGGCAGGAAATGGGAAGCGTCTGGATCAGCAACGGCGATTCCGACTGCCGAGGCAAAATTGAAATCAAAGTGGAGTTGGAACTAACCTCCAACAACATTGACTCGTAATACTACGTTTGGATGCAATCTGAGACATTGCATACTGAAACATTGCAAACTGAGAAATGGAGAATTGAATGTACGCGAAGCGAAAGATCTTGACAGGATTGCTGTCACTGTTTCTCTGTTCAACCTTGCTGGCAGATCCATGTGGAATGGTGCCGCCGATTTATACGGGGCCAGGTTCGCCGATTACCCGGATCGGATTGCAACAGACCTATGTGTTCTACAAGGACGGCGTTGAAACGTTTGTGATCAAGCCTGGTTTTCAGGGCAACGTCGATAACTTCGGGATGTTAATTCCCTTTCCAACTCCACCTTCGCTGCGAAAAGTTCCTGACGATGTTTTCTCGCATGTCGCTAATGCGATCGAGCCTCCCGAGGTCGTGGTTGATTTGCGAATCAGAACCATGATGTTGGCTGATTCGGAAGATCAATCCGCGGCTGCTCCTACTATGCGATTCAGCCAGAATTCACGTTCTAAAGTACGAATCATCAAAAAAGAAGCTGTTGGCATGTATGAAGTGGTCGTGCTGGAAGCCGGCAGCGCAGACGCATTGAAAAAATGGATGGACGAAAACGGATTCCAATATCCCGAGGGTATGGACGGCGTCTGCAATGAATACATTGAAGAAGAATGGTGCTTCGTCGCGGTAAAAACCAAAGTCGGGACCAAGGGCGATACCGATCCGCAACCCGGTAAACGCTCGGCAGCAAACCAATTGCCCAGTGGAAGTACCTTTGACGGATTCGTGCAAGGCATGGGATTCCGTTTCGAGACCGACGAACTGGTGGTTCCCATGCGGTTGTCGGCTTTCAACGAAGGCGATTTAAGAAATGTCGTCTATATCTTGTCGGACGAACCAAAAAAGATCCGCGCCATCCCCGAAGAATATGTCGTGCGGCAAGTTTCCGGCAAATCACTGATTGCCAATGTAACCAAACCTCTGCCGCTGCGAATTATCGGTGGCGAGGAAAAAGACATTCCAGAATGGCAGCGCAAAGGACTTCCAGAACAGCGCAAACCTGAACCGAAAAACGGCATCGCCAAAGATCTCTTCGCTGCCGACCTGCTGGCCGTCAGTTCCGGCCAACTTTCACTGGAACATGAAGAAGATGAAAAGCAATTGCTGTCCATTGGCGAACATTTCGGAATGCGAGGCCCGGAGATCGACAAACTCAACGCAGAAGCCTTAAAGGCCAAAGCAGACAAAGTCACCAAAGCAGCACTTGCTCAACTTGGGGAAATGACCATGACCGTTGTCGATGGTGATTTTCCTCGCGAAGTCCTGGCCGGTCAGAATTTGACCTTTGCAGAATACCGCATGCCGGCAGGGCGCAACACGAATCGAAGTTACGATCCAAAAACCAACGCTCCCGGTCAAAAACTGGAAGGCAAGTTGATTTTGGGGCAGGTGATTTATCCAGTCGATGAAGTTATCGCATCCAATGATCGGCCAATCATCGTTTCTCCTCGTTCCATCGGCGCTTTAGGGTTGATGGTCGTATTGATCGGATTGATTGGCGTTGCACGACGACGCACGTAGATACAACGACTCGAAATTTTTAGAACGAAAAAATGAAAATCCAATCAACCGTATTCGCTTTGATTTTAGTCTTGTTCGGTGGGCAGTTAATGGCCACTGATCCATGTGGTATGGTGCCGCCGATTTATACGGGGCCGGGTTCGCCGATTACCCGGATCGGTTTGCAACAAACCTATGTGTTCTACAAAGACGGCGTGGAAACTTTTGTGATCAAGCCCGGTTTTCAGGGCAACGTCGACAACTTTGGGATGTTGATTCCCTTTCCAACTCCGCCATCGCTGCGAAAAGTTCCTGACGATATTTTCTCGCATGTCGCTAATGCGATCGAGCCGCCAGAAGTGGTCGTCGATTTGCGGATTCGAAAATTTGCATCAGGAGGTACAACACTCAGGGCGGGCGCTGGCATAGCGTTCGAGGCACAGAAGAGCAAAGATGTAGTCCGAGTCATCAAAAAAGAAGCGGTTGGCATGTATGAAGTTGTCGTGCTGGAAGCCGGTAGTGCGGACGCTTTGAAAAAATGGATGGATGCAAACGGATTTCAATTCCCCGACGGAATGGACGATGTCTGCAATGAGTACATTGACGAAGATTGGTGCTTCGTCGCAGTGAAAACCAAAGTCGGGACCAAAGGCGATACCGATCCCCAACCCGGTAAACGCTCGGCGGAAAACCAGTTACCCAGTGGAAGTTCCTTCGACGGATTCGTGCAAGGCATGGGATTCCGTTTCGAGACCGACGAACTGGTGGTTC
>CAZOXC010000661.1:0-2650 GCA_964583205.1 uncultured Pirellulaceae bacterium
GCCATTGTTCGCATCGGCATTTTCTTCCAGCGGCTTGAGCATCACCAACTCGGGCGCCGGCGCCTCGACATACTTGATTTTGATCGAACGCCACTTGCGAATTTTCTCTCGCCGAGTCCTCGCTTCACGATTGGGGCGATACAGATAGGTTGCACCCATGATCCGCCGCAGATTTTCGATCGCCAGCACTCGAATCGCAAGCCGATCATCATCCAGCATTTCTACCAATCGGTCCGCGGTCGTCGGACTGTCTTCGGCGGCGCCCATTTTTTTATCAAGCTGCGCCTGAGTGTAGCCGCGGATCAGTTCGGAAAACAATTGCTGCTTGTTTCCTGTCATCCCCAGCGCGTCGTTCAGAGCCACCTGCTGTTCCGGGTTTTGCTGCAAACTGAATCTGACGGCATCGAGGATTTTGCCCCAGTAATTTTGATAACGATCCGCATCCAAAAAGTCCATCAGAAACTGGTAGTCGCCAAACTGGCACAAGTTCTCCAGAGCCAGAGCCCGCACTTCGTCACGACTGTCGTCAAGCAGTTTGGTCAGTTGCCGAACAACCGGCTCGCCGCGACCCATCTGCCCTTGAGCAATGTCAGCCGAAGCCGCTTCCAGCGATCGCACGTCACGCTCCAGCCAGTTGGGCTCGGTTCGAAAACTTCCGACCTGCAACTCCCCTTCATCTGACAGCGAACAACCCTGAAATTCTTTGAGCTCATAGGTATTCCCTTCGACACTCCAGTCAGCGCTGCCCCGCAGCACCAACAATTGAAACACTGCCCGAGCATTTTCCGGTACCAACTCATCACCCGGTACAAAATAATCATGGCAGTGAATCGCCACCTCACTGAATTCCTCACACAACTCAAGTGTACCGACCAGCGCACCGAACTGGATAACCACCTGTTGCTGGACACCGCTGCTCTTAACGACGACTCGACCGTACTCGATCTCCAGTCGTTGCAAATCTTCATTGCGTTCACCCACCCGAACAGACGCCGGACCAATCAACTTGACCTTTGCATGGCCATCGTATTGGAATTCGGGCATGAACCCTTTCAAGCTCTGTAATTTCTGGCCAACACGAATCGGTTGACCTTTGACACAAAAACGCCACTCCTCGGTTTTGGCAGACGCAGCATTTTTTTGGATTGGAAAAACAATGTCACCCGGTTTGTCTTCTTCCTGTTCAGAGTCCGGTTGCGGATCCTGCTCGCCCAAACCTGGCTTGGTGGCAGATCCTTCTTGATCGCTTTGTTGTTCCGGCTGTTGCTCCGGCTGCGGTCCGGCTTGCTCACGCTCGCCCGAGCCCTGTTGTTCTTGCGGATCCTGGAAATCGACCTGCACTCGTTCGTTGTTGGGCTGACCGGGTAACGCTTCAGCGGCTTCGGCGCCGAAGTAAGCCAACAGTTCATTCTGGCTGATGAATTCTCCAACCACTTCCCCAAGCTTCTGTTGCATGGCCGGCTCTTGATCATCGGCATTGTCAGGACCGATGTTCTGATCGTTGTTAGCCTGATCGTCATCGTCAACTCCGGCATCAGAGTCGTTGTTGTCATTCATTTCAGGCAACAGGTTTTCCGGAACCGTGCCTGAACCTTCCGTACCTGAGCCTCCCGCACCTGAGCCTTCCGTGCCCGAACCTTCCGTACCTGAACCTTCGGTATCAGAACCGTTCGAGTTATCGCTCGAACTACCGTCAGTTGACGAGCCGTCGTCTGTATCGGAGTCATCAGCCGAGTTTTGCGAGTTTTCGTTCTGCGAATCGTTGCTGTCTGCTTGATTCTGCAAATTCACATCACCAGAACCGTCTTGATTTTCGTTGTTCGAGTCAGCATTCTGATTCGACTCCGAGTCGTCAATTTGTTGCGACGTGTCGCTAACATTCTGATTGTTGTTTTGTTGGGCCGTGGGTCGGCCATTTGCAAACCAGCCAGCCAGAAAGGCGCCGATTCCGGCAACCAAAGCCGTCAGAATGATTGCCGGCCACCAGTTTTTTGGCGATTGTGCCGAGGCGTAACTGGGTGGGCCAATCACTGCTTCAGAATATTCGCTCGGGACCGGCTTCGTGGGCGGCGAATCCAAGGATTCTTGTTGAGGAACATCCTGAGCCGCTTTATCAACTTCGCGTTCAGAAGAATTGTCGTCGCGCTGAGCAGCGGCGGCAACTTCGGAATCCGGAGCCGATTTTGAAGTCGACTCGTTGATCAGACTCGATGAACCGGAGACGTCCTGCCCATCAAGATTCTCGTTGCGCATCCCCACAGCGGAATCTCGATCGACAAAAGGCAAATCGATAGAAAAACGCTCGCCCGGCTGCGCTTCGGTTTGGGCTTTTTCTTGTTTCGCATTTACCAGATAGCATTTTTGACGAATCGCGGCCGGGATTGGCACCGCTTGAGTGGAATCGGCCGCGCGCACCGCAAAGTAAGATCGCAGCAGATCCTGTAACAGCAGATCGTCCTGCAGCGCCTGTTCTTCAAACTTCTTTGTCTGCCGACTATCCAACTGCTTGTCCAGGTAGCGGGCAATCAGGTTGATGTTGGGAAGATTCTCCAGCGGTTGCTGGCGGCCGATCACAGCGCGAGCACCACGGAGGCGCTCGATCCACTTAATGGCTTGATTGGGTTCGCTGACGAACTCGCGCAGTCGCGCC
>CAZOXC010000662.1:0-2630 GCA_964583205.1 uncultured Pirellulaceae bacterium
TCCTTACTGAGTGATACATCCATTTTTATTTCTGAATCGACCAGAATTTGTGCGCCGCAATTCAACGGCTGACCAACAAAAATGTCGACTTGAGATCCAAAGTGTTCGCGTGTCACACGATACAGTGTTTGGGCGGAGCCGTCATCTTCAGTCCAACAAAAAACACAGGGCCCCCAGGAACTCTGGCCGACTCCAATTGCACTGTGATTTCGCAAAAACTTGACGACATCAGCAACCGATTCTCCGTTATAAATCCCGCCCTGCAACGGCTCGAAGGCTTTTCCAGCAAGAACTCCATACTCAAACACCGCTTGTTCGAAAGTTTGAAAGTCAGAATTTTGCAGTGCGGGAATAATGACGTCTCGAGCCAGTTCGCGTGCACGCTCAACTCCGGCCGCCGGTCGTTTCGTCAACTCTTTGAACAACGAAACCTCTAGTTGACTGGACGGACCCGCGGAATCTTTTGGCACAACCAATAACACTCGCCAACCTTCGGGCACAGGCCGCTGGAATACAGTATCCGCTTCGTTTGCCGGCTCGCCAACATCCTGTCCCACATCAACCACCAGTCCGCCTGTTGAAAAACCCAACGAACCAACTCGAGAACGAGCCCCTCGACCAAAAGCCTTTGCCAATTGAAAGTCGTTCGGCTTACTCGCTGGATTTTCGCAATCAAAAAAACGAGTCAGTCCCTGTGCAAGCGCCAAGTCCAGTTGGGTGCCCGATCCCAATCCGCAATGCGGCCTGACTTCGCCGGTCACCTTTAGGGCAACCGGAAGGCAATCCAGGCTCGAGGGCAATTCCTGATCCGTTGGACCGAAATTGTTTCGCCAGATCTCCACTGCCGAGCGAATTCGGTCGGCAAAATCTTCGCTCTCGATCCGCAATTCTGGCGAGCCAGCCAATTGGATTTGAAAACCCGGCTGATTCACCATCATTCCCATGCCACAGAACCGATCGTCACCAGCGGGGATCAACCCAAGATGAACTCGACACCCGGTTTGCACAGACACTTGCGACTTCACTGGCGACCTGCCTCACTACGGTTGACCGCATTTCCAGAATGACTATCGACAAATTCGCAGACTTGTTGAAAGGTGGCCAGGTGCTGCGGGCTGCCGGTCTTCGATACCGCCGCTTCCAGGTCTGATAATTTTTCACGGACAAATTGGAGCGGAATAAAATCCAGCCTTGTCGCCAGAATCGTCGCCTCAATCAACGCCATCGCTGCTCGATTCAAACCCGAAAATGGTTTTAAATGGTGGCGATGCCTGATCCGGCAATTGAACGACGCTCGTTCCGACAACGTATCCGCAAATTGAACTTGAACTTCCCAAGCTTGGCAGGCTTGTTGCATCACTTGACCTGCAATTTCGTTTGCTGGCTCGAATTCAATTTCGTCGACCGGCAAATTCAGCGCGAGTTTGCAAATCAAGTTGGCATCGTCAACCAAATGCACAACCGCTGATTCTGTTGCCTGCAAGTTTTGAAAAGTAACGGTCTCTTTGAATGGCCGGATTTCCACAAACTCCGACTCCATCGATTCCACGACGACACCCATCGGCGCAAAATTCACCTGGCCTTCGTCGTTCAACGTCGAAACGATCGTCTCCAGAATCATTCTGCAAATTCCATAAACCGGTAATTGGATGGAACCGAAACTTGATCCACTGCATCTTCCGCAAGCTCGACCTGACAAAGCTGCAGCATGTTCGCCAAAACCTGATAACCAAACTGGGTCAAAATCGCCTCCGGATGAAACTGCACACCGTAGGCTCGATTTCGATCATCGGCAAACGCCATCACCTCTCCATTTTCTCCTTCAGCAGTTACATCCAACTGGTCGGGCCAGCCGGAACCGCAATTCGTGCGCTCAACGACCAGCGAATGATATCGACAAACCTGAAACTGCCGAGGAGTCCCGGCGAACATAGCATGATCCGAATGCTGAATCGCCGAGACTCGACCATGCATCGGCTGATCCGCTCTGACAATCGGCACCTGATGGTGAGCGGCGATCGCCTGATGCCCCAAACAAATTCCAATCAGCGGAATTTTTCCGTAGGCAGCGGCAATCACTTGCAAAGTTTTCCCAGCCACATCTGGAGTCTGCGGTCCGGGTGAAATTACGATCGCCGCCGGCTGCAACGATTCAACTTGATCAAGTTTCGGATCGTCATTCCTCAACACTAGCGTCTCTGGACCAAGCCGCCTGATGTAACGTGCCAGGTTGTGTACAAAACTGTCAAAGTTGTCGATGACTAAAATCATTGCGATATTTTTCTGTTGCCTAATCCCGTTTGTCCTGAACTGTGCTCGGCAAATCATTTTTCTCAACACAAGCCTGCAACAAACCAGCCGCCTTCACCCAGGTTTCTTGATATTCACTGGCCGGGTCCGAGTGCGAAACCACTCCTCCTCCGACAGGAATTTGCAAACAACCGTTGGCGGCCGTAATCGTACGAATCAAAATATTGAAGTCGGCATCACCATTCAGGCCAATGTAGCCCAGCGAGCCACAGTAGGCTCCTCGAGCAGTCTGTTCCAGCTCCGAAATGATCTCCATCGCTCGAATTTTCGGCGCGCCGGTAACTGATCCGCCCGGAAAAGTGGCTTGCAGCAAGTCGAAC
>CAZOXC010000663.1:0-2623 GCA_964583205.1 uncultured Pirellulaceae bacterium
CACTGCAAGTAAACAGTCCATCACTCTCTGGCTTTCTTGTTTTTTTTTTTTCAAAGAGAAGGCCGGCAACCGAGTTCAAGTAGGTTCTGGTGGGTTGGAAAAGGGGAATAGGGGACGGCGCCAAGTGGGGGGGGGCGGGGTTGGCCTTTTCAACACCCACCAGGGAAAACCGGTCGCGTAAAGATCACGACTTTCTGCCTGGACCATGAGAAAAAAGATCCAAAGCCTCGAGATGAATACGTCATCAAACCATTGACAGATTACTGCGACGATCCTGAGATCGCCGAAATTTGCAAAATGGTTGCTTACGACAGAGTCGCTCAACCAATCGCCCAGGCAGTAGCTTGGAATATTGCGAATGATGTAACCTGGGAAGAATTGCTCAACAAAGAGCGTCGACGTTACATGACCGGTCATGTGGACATGTTCTTCAGCCGCGATCAAGTGGCTTATGCATACGAAGTTGCGACTGCAACGATTGAGTATGTTGAAGAAATGGAGAAACAGTCCAAATCAACATCTCAACAGGGTAATGAATCATCAGGCGAGCGATACAATCGGTAACGATTAGATCACTCGCTTGGTAACTCGGTTTTTCGACTAAGAAAAATCCAAATCGGGCAGCCATCCTTTTGGCTGCCTTTTTTCGTGCGCGCTTGAATCAACGCCGCCACATTATGCGCTGATTGCCGAGCTTGGCAGCGGTTGGGTAAATTGCCTGCCTGGCGGCTGTGCCGGACAATTGTGTCGGCAGGATGGCTTGGATATTGTCTGGCTCGATAATTCATTGACTGAAGCTGCCAATTAAGCCTTGATTGTTAAAAGTTCGCGTGAAAAAATGGGCAACTCGAATTAGCAAGTACCAGGAACACATTGATGAGAATTGAGCCACTCGGGGACAAGATCGTTGTTAAGCGATTGGAAGCCGTAGAAACCACAGCCGGCGGAATCGTGCTGCCTGAATCGGCAAAAGAGAAACCCACCCAGGGAAAAGTGCTCTCTGTTGGTGCCGGCAAAATGCTTGATGATGGCAGCCGAGGCGGACTGCAGGTGGCTGAGGGCGATCGTGTGTTGTTTTCATCCTACTCGGGCAGTGAAATTGATGTCGACGGTGAAACACTGTTGATCATGAGCGAAAACGATGTCCTGGCGATCCTGGGATAATCCCGGCAGTTGCTCAAGTTCTCTTTCACGAGCTCAGATTTAATTGGGCTCGTAATCGTGGCTGGCCCGTGCCTGACGGTAGCTGACGTCATTTAGTCGCCAGCTAAGCTCGAAGTTTCTGGCATGCTCGAAGTGGCGGACACTTTTGTGAAACGCGCTGGATAAGCGCATCTTTTCTGGATTGCAAGAAAATAAATTTTTGTTGCCGATTCTTTCTGAAATTGTTTTTGGCGATGCTTCTTCCGTAATCGACATAGATTGTTGATCTGTCAAGTCGGATTTTGGCAAAAAAACTTTCGCCGAAAGTTCTATTCGTTCCCAGGCGCTGTGAATCTATAATTGAATCAAGACAGGTGAAGTTCAGTGTGAACTTCGCCGAAACGGGTCCGGCATGATTTGCCTCACCCCGATTCCATAAATGCAAATTGATTTCAAACAAGGTATCCCGTGCTCACTGTCAGGCCGAAAGTTACTGATTTGACTTTCCGACTATTCGGTCGCAGTCTGCATCCAGAATTGTTTGATGTGTTTGCAAGTCGCAGTATCAAACGCAGCGAGTACGAGATTGAATACTCGATCACCAGCGCGGGGCATGTGTTTACCTGGAAACATGATCAAGCGATTTTGACCGAAGTTTCTGCCGCTAATCACCATCCCTTCCCCCAGCAACGACAGATTGTGTCCGAGTCATTGGTGGGCAAAAATCAAGACTCGGTGACCTGGCGAGACCTGGTGAAGTGCGAATTCCAATATCAACTTGAGCCAACCACTCCCAAAACATTCGCGGCACTGCAGAACCATCTGCTGGAGTCGGCCGAATATGAGGGGCTGGTTTTCCAATTCCAGGCCAGCGGTCGTATGACGTTCGGCGGACTCAGCTACATCGACGTTCACGCTCGAGAAAAATTTGTTCGCCTGCGAGCCTTCCACACATTCCCCGACGCCTACGCCGTTGTGAAAACCGAATCGGTGTTTACGCTGTTGGATTCATAATCGCCAACCATCGACAAGATGTCGCAGTTCATTGAACGCACGACTGCTGGGCAACCTGAACAACGCAGTTGCCTAGACGATATTGCCAGTCGCCAGTTTGAATAGCCATTGCGTGACAATCACAACGGCCATCGCAACTGAAGTCCACATGATCCAGGTGTCTTCGATCAGAGGCTGCTTTTTGCGGATTCTAAACAACTGCCAGATTCGATAGGGAATCTGACTGGCAACCATCAAGTACATCAAAAAGCTGCCGGGGTTCAAATGCCAGGCCCGCACTAACCGGCCCCCGCTGATGTTGATAAATGAGCGAGTCATTCCGCAACCCGGGCAACCGATCCCCAAAATACGCTTGAAGCTACAGGACTCCGGCATCGGACCCATGCCGGGAAAATTCACCGTCCGGTCATCAGAAGTCTGCATGACGAACGAAAGAATGATTACCAGCAGACTGAGAATGAGAAAA
>CAZOXC010000664.1:0-2621 GCA_964583205.1 uncultured Pirellulaceae bacterium
CGTCAGAGTTTCCCCTTCAATTTTTATTTGTTTTGTGTTCAGCCAGTTGGGGTTGGCCGCGAGTGCTTCAATGGTTGCGGCAATCAATTGCGGACTGTCGTCGAGCAAATAAGTTTTCGTGGTGTCTATTGTTTGCGGAATCAAACGATCGCCCTTACGAGCCAGTTCGCCGATCAATTCAGCTTGCTTTTGAATCCGCTGGTTGGGGTCGAGCAGTACATCCTGCCGACGAGAGCTTTGTAAAAATCCGCTCAAGGAATAATAGTCGTAGGCTGAGATTGCGTCGAATTTGTGATCGTGACATCTGGCACAGGCGACCGTCAGGCCCAGAAACGTTTTGCACATCACGTCAATTTGATTGTCGATGCGCCCGGCTTCATTGTCCTTCACGTCTACCGGTGCATGTGTTGCTTCGCCCAGGAACCAGAATCCCGTACCCAAAATTGACTCGTTAAATTTTAAATCGGGATGGGTGCGAGGATCTTCGATCAGGTCGCCGGCAATGTGTTCGCGGATAAAGTCATCGTAAGGTACATCTGCGTTGAAGGCTCGAATCAAGTAATCGCGAAACTGGTAGGCATTGTGAATCGGATAGTCGAATTCGTGTCCGCAAGTTTCGGCGTAGCGGATCAAGTCCATCCAATGGCGTGCCCAGCGTTCACCGAACTGATCAGAATCCAGTAATTGGTCGAGCACACTCTCAAAAGCGTCTTCGCTGGGGTCGTTGACGAACTTGTCGACTTGTTCCGGCGTTGGTAGCAGTCCTACCAGATCAATGTAGGCTCTGCGAATCAGTGCTCGTTTGTCGGCTGGTGCAGCCGGCTGCATATTCTGTTGTTCTAGCTTGGACAGAATGAACTTGTCAATCGGATCGGAGCCCCAGCTTCCTTGGGTTTGAGGAGCTTCAACAGTCTGGATCGGTTGCCAACACCAATGCTCGGCCGCGCGTTCGGCCAAATCGAATTGTTTCGTCTTCGACGCATGTGAAGCGTCGGTGACTGGCCAAGGAGCTTTTCGTTTGACCCATTCCGTAAGCAAATCAATCTCGGACTGCGGCAATTTGGAATCTGGCGGCATCTCAAACAGATCGCCATAGTTAATGGCTTCTATCAAAAGGCTCTCGAGCGGAGTCTCCAAGTCAATCGCCGGACCGCTGTCTCCACCTTCCAACGCAAATTGGCGGCAGCTCAGGCTAAGTCCACCTTCCAGCAAGTCGAGGTCTTCGCCATGGCACTCGAAACAACGCTCCACCAGGATCGGGCGAATTTTCGATTCGAAGAATTCAATATCGCTGTCTGAAAAAGAATCCTGAGCTACAACAAGTCGGGTGATGGCGAACAAACACGCTGCCGCTACAAGCCAAAAGTGAAAGCATCGAATTGAGTTCATCGATATCTCGAGGATTAAAGTGTCATAGAGTTGGAAGTGCTGGAAGTGCCTTATCCTGGAATCGCCATGGTTTTAATGCGGCGCTGCCGCGATTTAGTGACGTCTCAAGACGGCAGCATGCAGTACGAATAGCAGTATAACTGAATTGCCCGCAAATTCGGAAGCAAAGTGCTGAGGGCACGCCCTTGGAAATCGAAAGAGATTGTTCGAGGTTGAGGTTTCACAGCATGTTGTCCCGGGTGGTGTATTTCTTATTCAAACCGGGCAATATTGTGGATTAATAGACAATCTTAACGACACCGGGCCTTATTCAGAGATAGGTTTTAGCACTACTCTTATCCAACAAGCAATTCTCAAGCAAATGAGACTGGAATGCGTTCAAGACCTACGCGGTATAGAAATGCTCGCCGAGGCAGCGTCATTTTGGAATGCGCATTCACGATCCCGATTATGTTTTTCATGATCTTCGCTACGGTGGAGATCTGTAATGCGATTTTTACAAAACAGTCTCTCTCAGTTGCCGCTTATGAAGCTGCTCGAGTTGCGATCGTACCAGGTGCCACGACGGAGAATGTTGAAGTCCAGGCTGAAATTGTTCTGGCAGCAACTTCCGTGAACGACCCAATCATTGAAATCAATCCACCCAACTTCGCTGACGCCCCTGAGTTGTCGTACATCACCGTGACCGTCAAGGCGCCTCACGGAAGCAACTCGATATTTCATCGTCTGTTTGCGGAAGATGACGAAATGAGTGTCAGTGTACAGATGATGAAAGAGTATTGATGAAACAATTCAATTGCCGGAAACAAAATAAATCGCGGCAAGGTGCTGCACTTATATTTATCCTCTTGCTGATGGCAGTGTTTGTAATTATTGCAGCCTTCGCTATTAACGCGGCCCATGTTCAGCTGGTACGTACTGAATTGAAGATCGCTACCGATTCTGTCGCCAGAGCGACTGGTCGACAATTTATCACAACAGGAGACAAGGCTTTTGCGACCGATTTCGCAATCAATAATGCCGGTCGAAATAAGGTTAGTGGCCGACCCTATCGCGTGGACGGAAGTGATGTGGTGTTTGGCGAAGCGATTCGAAGTGGGCTGGATAACCGATACGATTTCAGCAGTGGTGGTGATACACAGAAAGCCGTTTTAATTAGCGGACGAATCGGCAGCGGTGCGGCCGTTAGAGCTCTGTCCTAGCTGTATTAGATCAGTCCAGGAATATAGAAA
>CAZOXC010000665.1:0-2608 GCA_964583205.1 uncultured Pirellulaceae bacterium
GCGGTGTCGCCCAACATGGTTTCCGGACGAGTCGTAGCAACGATGACAAATTCTGGCTCACCCGGTTTCGGATCAATCACCGGGTATTTCAAGTGCCAAAAGTGCCCTTTGATTTTCTTGTTTTCAACTTCATCATCGCTGACGGCAGTTTGCAAAAAGGTATCCCAGTTGACCAGCCGCTTGCCACGATAGATCAGTGACTTGCGAAACAGATCAAAGAAAGTGTGTCGCACAGCGGTGGCACAAGTTTCGTCCAGGGTGAAACGAATTCGCTCCCAATCGCAGCTACAACCCATTTGCTTGAGCTGAGAAATAATTCGAGCCTCGTATTGATCCTTCCATTCCCAAATACGCTTGACCAGATTTTCGCGACCCAAGTCATGGCGGGACTTGCCTTCGTTTTCGCGAATCCTACGCTCAACGACGGCTTGAGTAGCGATTCCGGCGTGGTCGGTGCCAGGCATCCACAACGCGTTGTATCCCTGCATGCGACGAAAGCGGATCACAATATCCTGCAGAGTGTTGTTCAGTGCGTGACCCAAATGCAATGCACCCGTGACGTTCGGCGGTGGGATCACGATCGTGAACGGCTGGCGATTTTCGTCTGGCGAGGCATGAAAGTAACCGCCGTTACACCAAAGATCGTAGAGACGTGGTTGGGCGGAATCAAAATCAAACCGGTTGGGGATTTCCTGTGCGGTCGTACTCATATTAGGATCGATCTGTTGCCTGAGATTACTATAAACGGTTGTTGTGAAACTGACGCGAGCTTCAGCAGGGTGATACCGCGGCAAAACAAGGAAAAAAATCTTTGTTGCGAGTGAGCAGGCATACTCAAACCCTATCGATTGCCGTTAGATTGTTATAGGAAAACTGACTCGTTTAACCAATCGTGGTTCGCAGTTTCGCCAGCCAGGAAATAATGTAGGCCGTTGGAAAAGGCCGAATCAACCGGGATAATAAAGTGCCGTCCATTTTAGGCCCATGCAAAGTACTCGAGATTAAAGACGAATATCATGCCTGAAACGATGAACGAATCGATCACGATCTCACAATCACCCCGTCAATTGTTTGACCGCTTGACCAGTTTGGGAATTTCCCGCTTCTGGCTGGCTGGAATCCAGGGCGAATTTCAAGCTTCTCATCCTGAGTTGCAGCCGCTCCGTGACGAGATCGCTCGATTGGCCGATTTCCACGACCATGAAGCAGCGTTCTTTGAATGCAATCAGGAATCCCAAGCCATTTTTTCAGCTTTTGTTCACTCCACGAATCGAGGACAGGCGCAAGGTGGTGTGCGGCTTCTGGATAACAACCACTACGGGTCAATACAGTCTCTGGTAGTCGATGGTTTGAGACTGGCCAAAGGTATGACAGAAAAAAATGCACTGGCCGAAATTTGGTGGGGAGGTGGCAAGGCCATCATCTGTCCAGTAGTTGATTCGGTAAACGATTTTTTCGCCAGCGAAACTGATCCGGCAACCGGCGAATCCGTCTATACCTCCAAGAGAGCGCGGCTGTTCGAAAACTTTGGAACCTTCATTGCCAGCCTGGATGGAATTTACATCACAGCCGCCGACATGAACACGATTCCGACAGACATGATTTCCATTCTCTCAACCTGTCGCTTTGTGACTTGCCTGGAAGACAAACTTGGCGGGAGCGGCTCTCCCAGTACCTGGACTGCTGAAGGAACCTTCGTTTCCATGCGAGCCGGACTGGTCAACCTGGGCAAAAATACTGCCAATCCATTCGAAGGTGTGAAAGTCTTGCTACAAGGCGCCGGTCATGTAGGAGAACATTTGTTGCACTTGCTGGTAAGCGCCGGCGCTGAGGTAGTTGTTTACGAGGTCAACCAGGACACTCAACAACGCTTAAGCAAACAATACGCCGGACAACCCGTCGAGCTTTGGAATGATATTTCCGAGAAAGGTTTTGAATCGTTTGTCGAGCAACCGGCTGATGTGTTCTCGCCCAATGCGATTGGGGCCATTGTGACGGCCGAGCGAATCGCTCGAATGCAGGTCCAGTTAATTGCCGGAGCCGCCAACAATCAGCTCCAATCCCGAGAGTTGGTCCAAGTTCTGCACGATCGCGGAATTATGTACCTGCCGGATTTCCTGGTTAACTGCATGGGGATCATCAACTGTGCCAACGAGCAGTACGGTTATTCGGAAAGCAAAATCCGCACGCAAATCGGGCTGCTTGAAAAACGAGTGACCGAAATTCTGGAGCGACGTTCGCCAGAGCAAACCGTTTACGAATACGCGATCGGCCGGTCGCTGGAGATGGCACAGCAATCGCACCCGATTTGGCCCGGGAATGGGCAGGAATTGATCCGCTCGATTACGGGATCCGAATGGGCCAATCGTTGAGTATTCCGGGCAGATTTGCGAATTGGGCAACCTGGGACGATAAAACGGCCAGCCGTAAACCTCTACCAAATAAGCACTTAAGTTCTTTGTCCATTTAGGCACTGGCGGCCAAGTTCGGCGTTGTTAGAATCGGATGCGAGATGTGTCAGAGAGCTTATTCGCTCTCAAATTATTTTGCCTGCTGAGTAAGGCAATATTCGCTTCCCGGAGAGTTCGGCTAACCCCCGACTTATAAG
>CAZOXC010000666.1:0-2608 GCA_964583205.1 uncultured Pirellulaceae bacterium
GTCGTGGTCTTTCTATTCGCGTCCACGCAAATGCAGCCTGGTCAATTGGAGAAATTTTCGATCAGTAATTTTTTCAATCCAGTTCAGCGGATGAGCGAAATTCACTCTGCTCAGGACAACGAGCAGCTCGATTCGATTCCGCAGGAAAGTGTTTCACCAACAGAGACTGCGACTCCATCTTCCGATCCGGCAGCAGCTTGGGCCAACTGGTACTCGGTGCAACCACAGGAAAATTCGGCTTACTCGACGAACGACTCGAATCAGCAGGCTTATGCAGGGCAGGCGAATTCGCAAAATTTGTCGGGCCAGTATTATCCATTGAATAGAAACGTGGCTGCCGGGTATCAGCCTAGATTCCAGCAGCTTCATGCACAAAATTCGCAGCAGAATACTCCAGTCGATAATCGATGGCGGACATTCCCGCTGCAAAACCGGTAAACAGCTAGCAGAATTCAAACGTATTGCACTTGCATCAACACGAAAAACTATCCTACAAGCCTCGCCGAGAATCGTTTTGTCGAGGGTCTGATGAATTCAATGCACGGGAAAGTTTTGGTTACTGGAATCGTTTTGCTGGTAGCCGGTTTGGCAAACAGCAATTTGTCTGGGCAGACTCAAGTTCCTCAAGTCGATATTCCTAATCAAAAGTTCAGGGATTTCTACGAGGCCTATGGAGCGCAATTGGACTCGCTGGTCCGCGCTCGCCTGGATGAAGAGAGAGAATTTCTCGACGAAATTGTCGAGCTGGTGCGGGTGGGAACATTGCCGAAAAGCGTTGTCGACCGAGCCTGGCTTTGGGTTCGCAGCAAACGCGCCTATGCGAACTACCCGTTTCCGTATTTTGAACAGGTCCTGAGGATGCAGACCGAACGTTTGGATATCGAATTACCGGAGTTCGATCGATCGATTTACAGTCAAGTCAGGCGAAATCGAGTATTTCGTGGCCGGCGCTAGATTTTACATCGTCTTTACAGAAATCTTTTGCAACGCTCGCTTTTTTTGTGACGATTGCAGCCCTGGCGATTTCACTTGCGGTAGCCAACCAGCTACAATATTTGAGTTCCATCATTGTGCGGAATTCAAATGTATCCGAAATACTCATTCTCCAAACTCTCGTGCTGCGTTGTTACATTAACGGCAATTCTATTGCTGTTCGGTACTCCGAATCTTCATGCGCAAGAATCCCGTAGGATAATCCGTCTCGAATCCGCCATGGATGTTTATGCCGAAGACGATGTCGAACTTGAAGATGAAGAATCGGTTGATGCAAATGAAGATGTAGTTTCGGTTTATGAGAAGACTCTGAAGAAGCACGGCATCGCAGCAACGCAGGAAGGCGTTTCGAATTATCTTTCGACATTGTTAGTTCATGATATCGAATCGATTGTCGAGCCTTTGGTGGCCAAGCTGGATGATCAGGATTTTCATGTCCGGCAGAAGGCTACCGAGGAACTAAAACGTCTGCCGAGAATATCAGTCGAACTGATGCGTAGATTCTCAAGCCGGGAGGGCCAGAGTCCGGAAGCCGTTTTTCGAATTCAACAGGTCATTTCCTATCTGGAATTGAGTCAGACTGCTCAGATACAGTTCGCCGTTATGCAACAAATCGGTAGCCAGGAATATTCGGGCATGGTGCCAGAAATCCTGGCGGTGTTGGGTGCCTTAAGCGACGAGGCTTATGTTCTTAACGCGACGGCGAAAGCGATCGTTGGTTCGGCTGTGGAAAGTGATCGAGAAGTATTGCTTGAGTTGTTCGATAATGAAGGTAAGACAGATGTTCTCAGAGTCGCGGCAATCAGAGCGATTGCCAAACTTGATCCCGAATTTGCTCAAGCAAAGATCGCAAAGCAGCACGAACAGTTGGAAGGAAGACTGGCTCTGGCAGCCGCTGACTTGCTGAAAGATTTTGAAAACGAACTGTCACTGGAAATTTACTTGAGATTGCTCAAAAGTGAAAAATCAACGGTTCGGCTGAGTTCCTTTTCGATGATCCGCAGGCTGAGCGGAATTGATTTCAGCTACGGCGATCTTGACGATGAAGAAGTTCGCGGCGGAGTTTTTGAAAAGCTGGAAAATTGGTTCGCAGAAAATTCGGGCAAGATCGATTTTGATGTCTCTAACCTCCAGCCCTTATTGGGACGAATTTTGGTAGCGGATTACAGCGGCGGCCGGATCAGAGAATATAACGAAGCTGGCGAACAGCTCTGGTCGATTGAAGCATCCAATCCCTTTGCCTGTATGGGTTTGCCCAACGGTCATCGCCTGGTTTCACACTATTCGGCTAACAAAGTTGTGGAATACGATGCCGATGGAGAGGTGTACAAGGAGTTTACGGACTTGCCGTCATCGATCTCGGGTGTTGACCGGACCGAAGACGGACATACTTTCATTGCCGCGGGGCAGGGCGGAAACAAGGTGATTGAACTGGATCCGGAAGGAAACAAGATTCTGGATTTAACTGTGGAAGGGAATCCGACTTCAGTCAAAATGTTGGCCAACGGGAACTTGCTGCTGGCTCTGTACGGTGAAAACAAGATCGTAGAGATCAATCGTGAAGGCGAGCGGCTGCACGAAGTTGACATTGATAGTGGTCCCTACTTTGCCAACC
>CAZOXC010000667.1:0-2600 GCA_964583205.1 uncultured Pirellulaceae bacterium
TGACAAATCAAAACTGACAAATCAAAACTGACAAATCAAAACTGACAAATCAACAATCAACAATCAACAATCACAATCGACAATCACAATTGACAATCACAATTGACAATCACAATCGACAAACGCAATTGACAAACGCAATTGACAATCAACAACCCACGAAAAACTCAACTGCCACCACAATCAAAACTGACAAATGACAAATCAAAACTGACAAATTACGAACCGCCATCCGTCAACCATCCCCACAAATCACGAACCCGCAACTACGAACCACCACCCGCGAACCCGCGAACCCGCAACCATCAACAACCAACGCACAACAATGGCAAATCACGTTCACCCATCCACCAAGCGTCCATCCACCAGCCGCCAAATTATCATCAAACGATTCGCGGCTTGCTTCGTCCTGGCCCTGCATTTCCTGGCGTCTCCATTGATCCAAGCCAGCGACGATCGGCCCAACATCCTGTTTGCCATCGCTGACGATTGGGGTTGGCCTCATGCCGGTGCTTATGGTGATCCAGTTGTCAAAACTCCAACCTTTGATCGAGTCGCCGCTGGTGGCCTGCTGTTTACCAACGCTTACGTTTCCTCGCCTTCTTGTACACCATCGCGGAATGCCATTTTGACTGGGCAGTATCATTGGCGGTTGGGTTGGGGTGCGAACTTGTGGAGCAAGTTAGACACGAAACACCAGACGTTTCCTAACTTGCTGGAAGACGCTGGCTATTTCACCGGGTTTTATCGCAAGAGCTGGGGACCAGGTCGACTTGATAACTGGAAAGACCATCCCAACAAACATCCTGTGGGCCAACAATTCAAATCCGTTGACAAGTTTTTCGAGGCGCTGCCCGATGATCGGCCCTTTTGTTTCTGGTTTGGCTCGTCTGACCCGCACCGAGGCTACAAAGTTGGCTCGGGTGTAGAAAGCGGGATGGACATTCAAGACATCCAGATGTTCAAGCATTATCCTGACAGCGACACTATCAGGTCTGACATCGCCGACTACTATTTTGAAGTGCAGCGATTCGACCGCGAATTGGGTGAAGTGTTAGACAAGCTTGCAGCGCTGGGCAAACTCGAAAATACAATCGTCGTCGTTACGGGCGACCATGGAATGCCTTTCCCGCGCTGCAAGGGAAACCTTTATGATTCGGGGGTTCGAGTTCCGATGGCCGTAATGGGTCCAAACGTTCGCGGATCCAAACGGGAAATCAGTGACTTTGTCAGCACAACCGATTTGGCTCCTACTTTGCTGGAAGCTGCCGGTGTCACGGTTCCCGATGCCATGACGGGCAAGAGCTGGTCGACGATTCTGGACTCGAGCAACTCCGGGCGAATCGATGAGAATCGTGATCATGTTTTTGTGGGCAAAGAAAGGCATGTCCCTTGCCAGGAGGCACCCGACTTCGGTGGCACACCGATGCGAGCCATTCGCACCGACGACTA
The DNA here is from genome assembly GCA_964583205.1 of uncultured Pirellulaceae bacterium. Taxonomy (GTDB): domain Bacteria; phylum Planctomycetota; class Planctomycetia; order Pirellulales; family Pirellulaceae; genus CALMEE01. Next base: position 1,453 of record CAZOXC010000667.1, read on the forward strand.
CTTGTTCATTCGCAATTTTGAACCTGATCGCTGGCCAGCCGGCACCCCCGATTTTGAGAATGCCACGATCAAGGGAGTATGGTTTGGCGACGTGGATAACGGCCCAACCAAAACTTATATGCTCGACAACCAGGATCTCGATGATGAGCACCGGCGTAGCTATGCATTGGCGTTTGCTAAGCGGCCCGAGTTCGAACTTTACGATTTGACCAGCGATCCAGACCAAATCAACAATGTCGCCGACAACAGTGACTATGCAGATATTCTGGCTGTTCTGGCCGCCCGACTGACCAAAGAACTGGCTCGCACCGACGATCCCAGGATTCTGGGTCACGGCAAAGAAGTGTTCGATACGCCCAAGTACTTTGGGCGAGGGCCTCGGCATCCCAGCACTGAGAAATAATGGCTGACCACTGTTCGCCTGATCAAACCCCGCGTTTTGGCGCGTTTCAGGCGAAAAACAGATTACTTGGAAATCTTTGTCACAGCCTGCCGGCTCGCAAGTATTGGACTCGTAACCCACGCAACCTAATTTCCAATTTGAGAGCAAATCCAATGAAATTCTTATTACCTTTGATGATCGTCCTGACCAACGTCCTGTGCGGAACCAGTAGCAGCGCCCAGGAATTGCAGATGTATGAGTGCGAAGTCGGCGCGTTTCAATTAAAACTGCCCAACGAACCGGAATTCCTCGCCATTGATATGGGCGACGGCAAAATTCAGCATCAACATTACAGCGAGGGCGACGAAGGGAGCATCATTGTCTGGTATCTGGATGTTGACAACGACAATACCGATGCCGTTCTCAAATCGGTTTGCGATTCCTACGCGAAAACTTCGGGCGGGGAAGTAATTGTAAACAAAGAACTGAAAGTCAGATCATTCACCGAGAGATATCTGCACGTGAAAGTCCTCGAGCCTGCCGGGCAAGCTCGCTGTCTTACAAGTGTTGTTAACGGGCGCTTGTACACGATTTTCATTGCCGGCTCAGAAACGTTCGCCAACTCGGAGACGGTTGACGAGATTTTCAAGTCATTTGAAGTCACCGAAGTCAATCGCAACGACAAGATCCATGGTGCGAAGGAAAGCGTCATGAAACTGAAGAAGGACTAAATGAGTTAACCGTCTTCAGTTTGTGTTGATTCATT
>CAZOXC010000668.1:0-2600 GCA_964583205.1 uncultured Pirellulaceae bacterium
CCGATCAACAGATAGAAACTCCCAAGTGTATGCGGCAACGGTACTTGCCACTCGGTAAATTATACCGGTTGGGCAAGCAACGAGTCGAATTCGTTAATCGAATTACTTGATTGTGGACCGTTTGCACGGCCTGATCAAGTCACGCCATATTGGGGCATTAAGTTTGGGGCACAAATTTAGGAGCGGAAGTATGTCGAGTTCATTCGGCAGAGTCAAAACTATTGTACGCAGCGCGGTTTGCGCGTTGGCGATAGTCGCATTGAGCGGCTCGATGGTGTTTGGCCAGGGCCAGGGAAACTTTTTCCAAACAGTTGGTGGTATCAAAATTGATGCTTCCGGCGTCCTGTCGATGACGACAGAAGAGTTCAAGTCCCAATTGCATGACGAGTTAAAAAAGCAATTGGACGAGATCGATCCCGTAGTCAATGCGAAAGCTGACTTGCGAATGATCTCGGTTAAAGCTATCGAAGCCGCGTTGCGAGAAGCAGCGGACAACGGAACTGAGATCGCTGATGAAATCAAATTCATGGCCGGTATTCAACGACTTGAATACGTTTTCGTCTATCCCGACAAGAACGATATCGTTCTGGCTGGTGTGGGCGAAGGTTGGGTCGTCAACGACAACGGCGAAGTTGTCGGCAAGACGACTGGCAACCCGGTGATTCACCTGGAAGATTTCCTGGTAGCTATGCAGACCGTTGATAACGCTCGACGCGATCTTGGTATCGGCGTTTCGATCGATCCGACTGAAGAAGGCTTGCGAAGCTTCCAAAGTTACATGAGACGGGCCGGCACATTCAACGAGCGTGTGATTTCCGGTGCAGAACAATCCATGGGCGATCAGACCATTACGGTTAACGGTGTTCCAACCAATAGCCGCTATGCTCAAGTTCTGGTTGCTGCTGACCATCGCATGAAACGAATGGCAATGGGATTCCAGGAAGCGACTCGTAAAGACATGCCCAGCATTCTGGAAATCGCGCAAAAACGACGCAAAGCTCTCAACATTTCTCCTCGATTCTGGCTCGAGTGCAATTATGACTCGGTCAAAAAGAGTGATGATGGAATGTCGTGGCAGATTACAGGTCCTGGAGCCAAGGCTCTGACCGAAGAGGAAGCTTTGATGGGCGGCGAAAAAGGACGTTCGAATCCTGTCGCAACTCAATGGGCTGAGTCCATGACTGAGCAGTTCTCGGATCTTGCCAATGACGATGCTGTATTCACAGAATTGCGAAACGTGATGGACATGTCCGTTTTTGCAGCCTTGATTCGCAAAGAAAAACTGGCTGAAGCGGCTGGTTTGGAACTGCCATTGATTATGGGTAAAGAAGCAGGTGTTGAGTTCCCCGAGTGGAATTCTCCCGCAACTGTCCCGACTCAATGCAGCTACTGCCGAGTTGGCAGCGAATACATGATAACTGCTTCTGGTGGAATCTCGGTTGATTCCTGGGGCGTTGTCGAAAACGTAGAATCCGATAATTCCCTTGCGGATACTCGAGCTTTGGCTGCCAGCGCCCAAGCCGACAATGCTGCATTCTGGAACGGAAACTAACCAGTCTCGAGGGTTGGTTTGGCTGCCAAGCCCAACCAGCCGGGCAATTATTATCTCGCGACTTTAAGCTTTAGTGCCAAAACCGCAAGGCCGGGTTTTATGACTCGGCCTTTTTTTATGCGCTGACTGAACAGAGTGGGTACCGAGTCCTATAACACGCGTTGGTTGGTTTTGGAGCCCGGTTCACGAACCTTGCGGTCGTACTATGTGTCCGATATTGTCTAACCAAGATGAGATTTATCTGACCGAAAGATTGACCAGTGAACAAAAAGCAACTCTTGCGTTTGGGAGTACCTGCAGACTGCGTGGCGGCTGCAATCGAGTGCGTTCAACAGGCAGCACAGCTCGACAAATCTGAAGAACGACCAAAAAAGTTGTTACCGAAACTGGTTGCTGCGCCCGAAGTTTATCTTTCGCACGCCGTTTACGGCACGCTTGCTCAGCAAGTAATTGACTTGGCCGACACCATCGCCAACGAACAGGAAATTCAGTTTCAACAATGGGGAACTGATATCGATGAAATTGCTCGAGATCAAATGCGGAATGCCTGCAGAGTTCCGGTTGCAGTCGGCGCGGCATTGATGCCCGATGCGCACTTGGGATACGGTTTGCCGATCGGCGGAGTGTTGGCTTGTGAAAACGCTTTGATTCCTTATGCAGTCGGTGTCGACATTGCCTGTCGTATGAAGATGACGATCACAGATTTCGATGTCGATACTGTGGCTGCCAACAAATCAGCTCAATGCGAAGTTCTGGACAAGGCTTTAAAAAAAGGCACAAAGTTTGGTACCGGCAAAGGTTACAAACGACCTTTTGACCATCCAGTGATGGATGAAGACTGGACGGTCACAGCCGTAACCAGAACCAACAAAGATCGAGCTCACACGCAGTTGGGGACCAGCGGTTCCGGCAATCACTTCGTGGAATGGGGCGAAGTCGAATTGTTTACTGACGAGCTAGGTGTTCCGGCCGGTCGTTATACAGCATTGTTGAGCCATAGCGGAAGTCGCGGAGTCGGTGCGGCTGTCTGTCAGCGTTACAGTGATAT
>CAZOXC010000669.1:0-2592 GCA_964583205.1 uncultured Pirellulaceae bacterium
TCCTCTAGAAGTAGTCATTGAAGGTGTTCTTCTTTGATTGCTGGAGTTTCTATTGCATCACTTGTGGCGATGGCGTGTCTTTCGGCACCGGTTCCGGCCGAAAATCGACGGTCGGACAAACTAAACGCAGTGCAAGCAGAACGCGACAAGCTAAAGGCCGACATTGCTAACGTGGAACGCAGTCTTCAAAAACGGACAACCGAAAAGGAGCAGATACAGGCAAAGCTTAACAAAGCCCAACAGCAACAAGAGGCAACCTCGGAACAAGAGCAACTGATCCGCCAAGAACTGCTGGGACTGCGTGGATCGATGGATGCAACCTTCTTTTTGGTTGATGTCAGCGGTAGCGTGACGCAATCGATGGGCGATGGAACACAACGCCCGAACTGGGGTGGCGATGACAATCCTTGGACGTTCATCCGCAATCAAATCGAATCTTGGGTAAAGAATCTGCCCGTCAAGAACTACCGCCTTATCGCATTCAACCACGAGCTACACGAGTACCCTACTGAAAGCCGCTGGGCGCAATACGACACCGACCTAGACGACACGATTACTTGGTTGATCTCACTGCAACCCAATGGATTGACGGCAACCGAAAAGGCGATCCGACAAGCTCATCTTTGGAAACCAACAAGCATCGTTTTGATTACAGATGGTAACCCCAGCAATAGCTCGGGTGACTACGACGGCGCTCAAGTCGAGAGGATCTTGCAGTTCGTGAAATCCGATCAGTTCGACATCCCAATCAATGTGGTTGCCGTGAACAACTACTTTGACCCACGCTTTGGCAGCTTTCTGCACGGACTTGCAGCTTTCAGCGGTGGCAGCTTCATAGGCCTGTAAACCTCAATTATGAAACATAGTCTCAGCAATCTCCTTGCTAACCGGTATCTGCCCTCACTTCGAAGACTGCGTTTCATTGCACGCGGCATCGTGTTCGCTTTCCGATTGGCAATCAGACATCTGTTTTCGCGTCGGTCACGCCAACTGAATGACACTGTGAAAACATCGGCAAAGCGGGGCGTTTCGCGAAGCTCAGCCATCCACCGCGTTCGGAACTGCTGGTCCGCTGGAAAGAATATTGTTTCGCGAGCTGTTCAGAACGACCGCTGGCAGCAGATGCAAATTGAACGTGCTCAATTTCGTAAGCTACATCAAGTGGTCAAGAAGTTACCTGAACGAAAAGAGATCCAGTCAAGTTTGCCGTGCTTAAACAAACTTGTTCAAGCAACAAAGCACAGGACAGCGGAATTGATCCTCAACCGATCGCTCCGTCCTGCGGAGACTAACAAGGACCGGTCGATTGAGCAGCCGATTGCTTCAATGCGTACGGCTGTGATGGCTTGGCTAGAAAGTGCCAGTGCACACGACGGATTGGCAAACGCAAGTTCTCTGTATTGCAATCTGGGAGTCCTGTTTGAGGACGCCCGATCGTTTACGAGGGAAGCATTGACTCAGCAGCAACGCACTCAATTGTCGCAATGGCAAGCAGAGCTAGACGGCGATCTGCGCCACACCGCGGATCAATCCGTCGACCAGCAGATATGGCAGGAATTTGTGCTTCAAGACCTGATTCTTTCCACTCAATCGGTCTGCATCGACGGACGCTCCAACGACAACGCGAGCCGTGTCGATCAGGCCGACGAGGCACTGAGCGCAACCAGTGAGTCGTTGTGAAAAGCCTAAAGCACTTGCTTGATTTCATTTTCACCAAATGCCAGTCGCTTCGTTTCCATATCGAAGCACGGCGTCACACTTCAGAAAAGCTCTTGCCACGAAGCGAAACGCTAGACGTCCACAACAGTAGCGAACACATTTCATTTCACCAGGGAAAACCCATGAAACCGAACAATCACAAAACACTTGCAATCATGACAGCGATCATCATCAGCGGCGCTGTGCAGAATTCAGCCGATGCGCAGTTGGCGAACGGTCCAACGACGCGGTCCACTGTCGTCAAGCTGTCAGAGCAAGCTGCCGAGCTGACTCGACTAACAAAAGACTTGCACGCGAAACCGATCGATCGCATCCGGGAGATGCTCACAACTGAGTTTGAGAAGGCGAAAGAGGATCGCGATCAATTGCGTAGGTACTCTGGCAATGTGAAAGCCTCGGTTCAACTTGAAAAGCGGCTCCAGGTGATTCTGGAGGGGCTCCACAACGGACTGGGTGAGTTCCTTGACGCGGAACCGCAAGTGATTCGCGCGGTCGACGAAAACCTCGTCACAGCACAGATCCAGCAGGAAACCGAAGAAAAGAAAATTAGCAATCTGGAACAAGAGGTTGCGAAAATCGACTCGCTTTTGTCTGAGCGTGAATGTCGACTTCGCAATGTGCTGGCGATCTACGGCGCTGCGGAATCACTGCCTGTTGATATTCAGGCCACGTCCCGCAAACTGCAAAGTGATATTCGCACCTGCAAGCGAACCTCCGCGATTCAAAGCAAGACACTGGTGGAACATCGCAAGACCCGCGATGCGCTTCGCAAATTTGTTCAGCAATTGTCGGCGCACAAAAAGGATCTTGACCTGACCTACCACAAAGCGACGGGTTGTCAAAAAGTTGTCGTACATCTGATCGAGTATCGCG
>CAZOXC010000670.1:0-2578 GCA_964583205.1 uncultured Pirellulaceae bacterium
AGGCAATACTGATCCAAAACAACTTGGCTCATACTTCGCTTGGCGCCTCCCGGACGTTAAAATAGACAATCCTCGGAAGGTTAGAGACTGAATGGCAAACTCTGATATCAACTGGCAAAAGTACCTGGATGTGGCAACCATCAGCGATGTTGGAATGCGCCGTGCCAGCAACCAGGATAACTTAGCTGTCGAAATGGCCGGCAGCTTGGAGCGATGGAAGCAAAAAGGCCATCTATTCATGGTCGCCGACGGAATGGGTGCTCACGCCGCTGGCGAGCTTGCCAGTGAGATAGCTTGCGAAAAAATACCGCAACTCTATGCCAAGTACAGTGATGTCTCGGCGCCCGAAGCTCTCAAAAAAGCTGTCATCGAAGCTAACGGTGTGATCAACCGCAAGGGTCAGGCCAACGAAGAGTTTTTTAACATGGGCACCACATGCAGCGTGCTGACCCTGCTGACTCAAGGTGCTGTTGTCGCGCACATTGGAGACAGCCGAGTTTATCGATTGCGTGGAAACCAGATCTCCCAACTCACCTTTGACCATAGCCTCGTTTGGGAAATGAAGGCCAGTGGTCAATTGACCGAGGCCGAAGAAAAATCAAGCTTGGTTCCCAAAAACGTGATCACTCGGTCCCTGGGACCCTATCCAGACGTCAAAGTCGATCTGGAAGGCCCGTTTCCTGTTGAAGTCAACGACACGTTTTTGATTTGCAGCGATGGTTTGACAGGACTGGTTGAGGACGATGAAATCGGTTCGATCCTTGCCAACCTAAGTCCCCAGGAAGCTGTTCAAGTATTAACTGACTTGACCAACCTGCGTGGTGGTCCTGACAACATCACGATCGTGGTTGTCAAAATTGTGCATCCCGATATGACTACGGCCCGTACGGCAAAAAAACCACTGACGATTGGAACTCGAACCGGAAAATCAAAAATCAGCGCGATCACCTGGGCTGGCTTGATTGCTTCATTGGTGGCCACCATCATCCTGGCGTTCACCAGTCCAGTCACAGCAATAGTGCCGGGCGTTTTGTTTCTGGGCTTTTTGTTATGGCTGGTGATCAAACTCAGTGGCGTGGGATTGGGCGGAACGGTGGTAGGAAATAACCAGCGATTCGGTCGAGGTCCCTATGTTAAAGTCAATTGTGCATCCGGAAATCAGTTTGTACTTAAACTGCAAAAAATAACGGGCGAGTTACAAAAAGCTGCGGCTATCGGCGGATTCGCACCATTGGAGGGCGCTGACCGGTTGATTGATCTGGCTCGGCAGGCCGCGAATTCCAATGACTCGGCTTTGGCAATCAAGAATTATTGTCGCAGCCTGAGCGTGATGATGGATGAAATTCGCAAACGCGGTCGGGAAGCGGCCCAGGATTCTTCGGTCGACCTCTAATTCACTTTGCCAGCACTTGGCAGCCAAAAAGTCGACCTTTGTTCTTTTTCCCAAATTCACTAGTGTAATGTCGTTAAATTTCGGCGACATTTTCTTGGACAAGTGATGAACATCCTGGGTCGACATGTTTTGATGGAGATGTTGAAAGTCTTCGTGATCACATTGACTGCGATGACTTCTTTCATGATTGTCATTGGCATTGTTCAGCAAGCGATTCGAGAGAGTCTTACGCCGGACACCATCCTGCAATTGATCCCATTTGTGCTGCCCAACGCACTTTGTTTCGCAATCCCCGGAACGATTCTGTTTTCGACCTGCCTGATTTACGGAAGAATGTCAGCAGCGAATGAAGTTATTGCTGTCAAATCCGCCGGAGTGTCACCTTTCAAATTGCTTTTGCCGGCAATCGTTCTGGCGTTTTCACTCAGCTTTTTGACAGTATTTCTGAACGATTTGGCGGTCTCATGGGGCCGGCATGGCGTGTATAAAATCGTTTTACACTCGGTCGAAAAGACGATTTACTCGGTCCTGAATTCCGAAAGAAAATACGCCAAAGGGAATCTGTCGATTTCGGTTGCAGATGTGCAGGGAGATCAATTGATCCAGCCGATCGTCGAAATTCTTGAAGATGGTCGAGCGATGCGTTTCGAGGCCGAGCAAGCGAGAATTCTGGTTGACCCCGAAAACGAAGAACTTGTTTTCGAAGTGCAAAATGCATTCGGACAAGACCCCAACCATAGTGCCACCATCAGCCTGGATGAAGGCAGAATTGGAATCCCACTCCGCAATGCGACAAAGAAAAACGTCGAAACACAAAGTCCTTCCAATATGCCCTTGAGCTCCATGAGTTCGGCCACCATCCAGGAAAACAAATTCTTTCACAACCAGCAACAATTGCTGGCCGTCCGCTCAGCGATGGGCCTAGCCAGTGGGGATTTTTACGATCTCACTTCCAACCGCTGGAAAATTGACCTGAAAGAGCTGAAAGAATCCAGAAACAGAATCTATCGATTGAAAACCGAACCCTGGCGAAGATGGGCCAACGGCTTCAGCTGTTTGTGCTTTGTCCTGGTCGGTGCGCCGCTGGCGATCCACCTGCGCCGTTCTGATTTCTGGACAACATTTGGTGTGGTTTTTATTCCGGTTTTGCTAGCGTATTACCCTCTGCTGATGTTGGGCGTGACC
>CAZOXC010000671.1:0-2574 GCA_964583205.1 uncultured Pirellulaceae bacterium
AAATCCGACTGGGCTGCACCAACGACAACATCAACGCAATCGATGTTGCCCAGGTCGTCGAAGGAGCAGGGGCTGCTGCATTGACGGTGCATGGTCGAACGGCCCAAATGATGTTTCGAGGCCATTCGGATTGGGACAAAATTTCCGCAATTAAACCGTTCTTGAAGAACATACCGTTGATCGGAAATGGTGATCTGGATTCGCCAGAAAAAGTTCTACATGCATTTCGCAATTACGACGTCGATGGCGTGATGATTGCTCGAGCCTGTTTGGGGCGGCCCTGGTTGTTCGCTCAAGTCGCCGCGGCACTCAAGGGCAAACCGATTCCCGAAGATCCGACATTGCAGGAACAAAGGCAATGCATGCTCAAGCACTACGATCTGGTCGTGGAGCGGTTTGGCGAAACCAAGGGCACGATGTTGATGCGCAAGTACGCCTGTTGTTACGCACAGGGCCGGCATGGGGCTCGACATTTTCGCACGCATGTGGCGAATGTCTCCACTGCCGAAGAATTTCATGCGGTCGTGAACGAGCATTTTCCGACCGAAACGCCTGTCGCGGATACTCTTACGCCGGATGCGAGTACCGTTTAGCCGCAAATCCGGTCCGCGCTAGTCGATGCTATGCTATGCGTTGACTCGCAACTTCTCAGCAATCTGTTTTGACAACGTAGTCGAAAAATCACCGATCTGCACAGTCATCGTGGCACCCTCAGAACTTCGGTTCACAATCGAACCCTGGCTGCCAATTTCCAAATGCACCTCGGACAGGTAACGCAAAAAGTCCGAGCTCTGATCGATAACCCGGACCAGTGTGAACTCAGATTCAGCAGAATGTTCCCATAAACTGATGGTCTTGTTCTGCCGCACTGTTCCATCCGATTTGGGAATTGGGTCTCCGTGAGGGTCGGTATCGGGCAAGCCCAGATACTTGTCCATCTGATCGACCAGGAAATCGCTGACCGCATGCTCCATGTTTTCGGCTTCTTCGTGCACCTCGTCCCAGCTCAAATCGAGCGTCTTGACCAGGAACAACTCGATCAAACGATGCCGCCGCAGGACTCGCAGAGCCAACGCACGTCCGGATTTGGTCAGGCTGACGCCTTCGTAAGGAGTGTATTCGGCCAGTCCCGATTCGCTAAGCGTTTTCAGCATGCTGGTGACGGTGCCCGGAGATACTTCCAGAGCCGCAGCAATTTCGCCCGTAGCCGCAGTTTCGCTGGATTGCTGCTGCAATAACGTGTAGATCGTCTTGACGTAATTTTCAACTGTTAGGGTCGACATATTCAAACCGGTTCAAGTCGCGGCTTGCTGATCGAATTGACAAACGAGTATTCTATTGTGGCGGCGGACAAGAATTTCGACAGGGGAGGCAAGCACAATTGAATACGTTGAATGATCGGGCGATCGAATGGCTGGAAGTTGCACTTTCGGATGCCGAATATATGCAAATTGAGCAAGTCGAATCGGAAACAGGTGCGACGATCGTCGACTTTGGCGTCAATGTTCCCGGCGGTTTGACTGCGGGAATTGCGCTGGCCGAAATTTGTATGGCGAATTGTGGCACAGTATCGATTGCCAGATCAAATTTGCCTTCAGTCGGTTTGACCTCGGTTCAAGTCACCACTGACCGTCCAGCACTGGCTTGTATGGCCAGCCAATACGCGGGCTGGCCTTTGCAAGTAGAAGATTATTTTGCAATGTGCTCCGGCCCCATGCGATTGAATCGTGGCCAGGAACCGGTGCTGGAAAAATACTTTGCGGATTACGGCAACCGCAAGGTGATTGGCGTGCTGGAAAGTGACAACCTGCCCAGCGATGCCGCCGTCCGCCAAATTGCTCGCGAGTGCAGTGTTGAGACGTTCGAAGTGAGCCTTTGTATTGCGCCCACGAAAAGTATCGCCGGGATGATCCAAATTGTGGCTCGGTCCGTGGAAGCTACGATGCACAAGTTGTTCGAGTTGAATTTCGATTTAAACAAGGTTCAGCGAGCCTGGGGGATCGCTCCATTGCCGCCGCCGTCCAGCGATTCATTGCAAGCAATCGGTCGCACTAATGACGCAATTTTGTATGGTGGCCAAATCGAATTGTGGTTGGACGCCGACGATGCGGAATTGAAAATGCTGGGCCAGCAGCTGCCCAGTCAGTCATCCAAAGACTATGGCAAGCCCTTCAAGCAGATCTTTGCCGAATACGATTCAGATTTTTACGCGATCGACAAAATGCTGTTCAGTGCCGCCGAGATTACCTTGAACAGCTTGCAAAGTGGCCAGCAGGTGACAGTTGGCGAAGTCCGCACGGATATACTTGAGCAATCATTTGGCAGTTGAATGCATTAGAAAGTTTGGCGAGGCAAAGTGGACAAACTCATTATTCTGGGATCCGCAAAGAACTGGCACAGTCAGGATCTAGTGCGCGCGGCCAAAGGGCGAGCAGAAATTGAGTTTCGCAGTTTTAAATCGCTGGCTGCCGTTGCCGGTAATGCCAGGGCCCGTTCCGAATCGCCAGAGTCAGAAACTGTGATTGTGCGAGCGATGCCCAACGGTAGTCTGGAACAGGTGATCTTCCGCATGGA
>CAZOXC010000672.1:0-2565 GCA_964583205.1 uncultured Pirellulaceae bacterium
GCGTTGGCCTTCGGCACACATACCTTGTTTGGCGACGCGGGCTGACGTGGTAACATTCCCTGTAATTCAATCCGCCCACAACAGAGTGGCGGTGTCATAAACACCTTCCGTTGCACGGACTACCAAAATGAAACTGACTCCAACACGCAACCGGATGGCGGCTTTGATTCTGTTGGCTGTCGCATTCGCAACTCTCGCATTCATTCCTCGTTGGGGTGCTCGTCAAGGTCGCAACAGGAGAAGCGTTGCGGAACACAGTGTTGCGGAACACAACGTCTCGAACCTCCAGGTTGACGAACAGGAAAGGATCTTGGACTTCCCTGACAATATGGACCAGGAGCGAAACCGTAACGTGCCCATCAAGTTCCATTTGCCAGAAGAGACGTCGGCTCAACCGATGGTTGTGGTGTCGCATGGGGCTGGAGGCAGCAGAGATGGACTCTTTGCTCTTTCCCAGGAATTGGCGAATCAAGGGTACGTGGTGATGTGTCTGGAACATGTGACGAGTAACTTGGATAACATTAGTTCACGCATGCGAAGCAAGCGTCTTGGTTTTAGAGATGCTCTTGTCGATTGTGGCAAGGATATGTCAGCGAGAAAAAACAGACCGCTTGATGTGAAGTTCGCGATTGACCTTGCCGAGCGATTTAATCGTGAAGAAACGGACTTGAAGGGCAGGATTGACTTTTCTCAGATTGCAATGATCGGTCATTCTTACGGGGCTTACACGACGATGGTTTGTTGTGGAGCAAAACCCGTAGACATTGAAGATGACTTGACTGAGCCAAGGATCAAGCTTGGGCTCGCATTGAGCCCTCAGGCGGGCAACGGTCATTTTTTTGAAGAGAGTAGCTTCGAGAAGATCAAGGTGCCGTTCGTTGGGATTTCGGGCAATCGTGATACGACCCAATTTATTGATTCTCTTAAGGATAGAGAGGATTGCTTTCGGTTGATGCCCGAGGGTGACAAGCACTTTATCTGGTTTTCGGACGCAGGTCATTTTAGTTTTTCAGATCCAAGCGGCTCCCCGCGAAAGATCTTCATTAAGCCAGATGCGGATGTAACCGAAGCATTAAAAAAGATCGTTCCCCGCATTTTGGATGTTTACCTGCGAGACAAAGAAGCATTGGATGCAGCGGCCAGAAAGAAGCTAACCGACGACAGTTTGGGCGGAAGCGTGAAGAAGATCCAGTGGAAAACAAGGTGATGTGCCACGCAGCACCCACCGCCACTTTGGCTTGTTGGCTTCGGTGAGAAGCGGTGTCGCAAGAACCTTTGGCTGGACGACAGGGCCAACGCATGTTCGATGATCTCGTAATACAAGATGTCACCAGAAGTCGACGGTTCTATTGCTCTTGTTGCTTTGCTTTTTGTTGTTCTAAATTCTGTTGTTCCAAATAAGGCGTCAAGCTTTCATTGGCCTTCTGAGTTGTTTCCCGGAGCTCGAGAATGGAGCGCATTTCTTGGGCTTCTTCGGGGGTGATGTCCTCGGCCCACTCTCCGTTGCTGAACAGAACGCGAGCCTTGAACGGGGGACGTACATATTCTGGATCAATCATCTTCTCGAATTCGGCCTTGTCGAGATACCAACTGCCGGCGACATATTCACGCATTCTGATACGCGTCTTTTCATCGGATTCAAAAAAACGAATGGCTCGTTTGATTTCAAATTTCGACCATGCATTGAAATGTTCGGACTTTTCGATCTCCGCATAGGCCATGTTCAATTGCTTAGCGATTTCAGAATGGTGCTCACGTGGCATCAACATCAACGCCATCATGATTCCTTGAGGCCCGGTGCCGCGTTTGAGATAGCTCCTGCCCCCATTGGATTCGCGTTCGTATGTTTCATCGTGCCAGCGAATTTTGCGTCCATGGGGCTGTTCAGATGAGAGAGACTTTGTCTTCAGCATCCCGATCATGGGTTCAATTGCGTCAGGATGCCCAATCAACCCGAGTGCTATGCCGGCGGTCGATTGCAAACACAAGACGCCGTCGCCGGTGTTGTCGTCTTCCAGTTCAAGATATAACTCGACCAGTTCTGGAACCGCGCTGCGTGCTTCCAGGCCAAGTTCGCCCAGTTGCTTCAGCGCATAAATCTGACAGCTCTGTTTATAGTATCGATGAGTCTGCTGCTCCCAAAACGTGGCGGGCTCACCGTTTCGATTCCAATGCAACTGGTCGCCACGAGCCTGCTCAATCAGGGTCGCAACCGTTTGCGGCGTCTGCCCAACATTTCCAAATATGCCGAGGCTGAACATGATCCACCCGATCCAAATAAGCGCACCGCCGCGAACAACAAGTTTAAATTTGTTCGGAAGAACCTTGACGACCAGTTCGGCGACAATGAAAACAAAGAAAGCCATGATCACGATTTGAATCATTTTTGAATCTTTAAGAATGCGTTTGACAGGATGCCCAGCGATAGCTGCTTGCGAGTCGAGTTTTGGGTGAGAGCGACCTATTGAAAACGTAGTTTTTCTGCGCAACAACCATCGCGATATATTTCGTTACACTTCACACCTCAGCATTGTTAAGGAACGACTTGGAGGGTTGTAACAGGTT
>CAZOXC010000673.1:0-2558 GCA_964583205.1 uncultured Pirellulaceae bacterium
ATAACGCGTCGCGGTGATGGGCGAGTCCAGTCCGGCGAACAGTCCGGTCCCGTCGTGGTAGATCGAATCGGTTTTGCCATGCATCAGCTTATTGGCGCGAACAATTTTCGCTCCCGTTGCCTGGCCAATCGATTGATGTCCCAGACAGACGCCCAGGATCGGAAACTCGCCAGTCAATTGTTCAATACAATTGACTGAAATCCCGGCTTCACTGGGTGTGCAAGGCCCCGGCGAAAGGACCAAATGACTGGGCTGCAACGAGCGAATTTCGTCGATCGTAATTTTATCATTGCGAAATACTTTAACCTCGGTCGGTTGCACAATCGTACCGATCAACTGCACCAGGTTAAACGTAAACGAGTCGTAATTGTCGATGACCAGAATCATGAATCACTTTCGCTGGATGTTCGGATGGGACTCTCCTCTGCCGGATGAGTCAATATCAACGAGATCGGCAAGACAATCAAGTTACCAAACAAGCCTCCCAACATGGAAACCGAGACCAGACCGCCGAAGTAAATCGTCGGTACAAATTCGCTGATACAGAGTGTCGAGAAACCTGCCACCAGGGCCAGGGTCGAAAACATTGCCGCACGACCGACTCGGTGCTGGGATTGCTGAATCGATTTGAACACGGAATGGCCCCGACTGCGCCAACGCTGGAATGCCCACAGGTAGTGAATCGAGCTGTCAATCGATAATCCAATTGAAACCGCCGCGATCATTACCGCGCCCATATTCAGCCTTGCTCCAACCCAGCCCAATGCCCCCATCAACATCAAAATCGGCAACAGATTCGGCAACATGGCGACCAGCGCCAGTTTAAAAGAACGCAGCGCTAACAACATCACTACGAAGATTCCAATCGTGGCGATGGTGAATGTTCTGGTCTGATCCGCCAACAGGCTGGAAACAAGATTGGACAACAATACAAAAATACCCGTGGTTTTAGGGGCAGGCTGATCGGCAGTTGCCGGAAAATGCAATTTTGTGGTGGCCTGAATTTTCCTGACCAACTCTCGATGCTCTTCTGCTGAGCCGCGCTGCGAGGTTCGCAGCATGATCCGGAACAAATCCTGGTCGGACTCCGACGCCGATTCGTAACGCATCGTCTTGGCAAACGTCGGCATGATTCCGGCCATGCCCCGGTAGCGAATCTCGGGCGACATGACCGATAACGCTCGCGAGCTCTGACGAGCAGCTCGGTCCAGATCAGCCATGCTGACAACCTTGTTCAATGCCGGCTCGTTCGATGAAGCGTGTTTGATTTTCAGCAAATCGTCCTGCAAAGCTTCGACTTTTTCCAGGTATTCCATCCGCAATTTTTTAGGTGCAGGAATCGCGATATCAATCACTCCGGCACCGCCCATGCGCTGTTCCACAAACTCATAGGCAGCGACGATCTGCGTGCCAGGTTTGAAATTCCTGGTAAAGTCGGTCTCTACCTGCAATCGATAAATGCCTGACGAGATCACGATCGAAATCAATGCAATTGACAGGGCAATCAACCTCGCTCGACCCTGCATGAATCCTGTCGAGGCAGTCAGCGCCGACTTCAAATTGCCCTCGCCCCAGGCCAACTTGGGTTCGAAACCAATCGATCTGCCAAGTAAACTCAGGCCCGGCACAATCATCACGATTCCCAGCAACACACAGAGTGACGCCACCGACATCATCAGCCCGAAATCCCGTACCGGGCCCGTATCTGCAAACAACAATGCAGCAAAGCCAGCCGCATCAGTTACACAAGCCCAGAAGATGGGCACAAGCAAAATTTCCAGAGCCCACTGAACAGATTCCTGTCGACTTTTTCCATCAGCCAAAGCTTCGCGATAGCGCACGATCAAATGAATCACTGTAGCGACCGCAATCACCGTGACGATCGCCGACAGCATCGAACTGACCATGCTCATCTGGATTCCCACCATCACAATGATTGATCGAGAAACCCACAACGACCAGTAAACGACCGTGATTGGAATGACCACCCAGCGGATACTGCGGAAACAAAGAACAATCACCACCGACAGCAGTATGATCGATGTTCTGCCCAGCAACCTTCCGTCTCGTTCCACAAAATCAAATCCATCCGAAACCAAAACGGGTTCGCCCGTGAGTTGTCCAGGTTTGCCCGAGGCACCCGGTTCCAGCCCGGCAAGCTGGTTGTTCGACCCTTCGTCATCTACGATTCCCGAGCGCTGACTGATGATCTCTCGCAACTCCCGAATCGTTTCCTGACGATGTCCTCTGGCTGTTTCCGACGGGTCCAGCAGGCAGACAATCGAAACCGTTTCTCTATCGGCGCTATGGGTGTACCCGTCAAAGATGTTCAGGAACTCGCGAGCCAGTTTGTCGTCCGGATCGACGATCGGCTGTTGCTTTTGTTTCAAGTAGATAAATTCGAGTGCCTTGTTGATTTCAGCCAGACTCAGCACATCCAGCACACCGGAAACTTGTTTGAGGCGACCGGCAATCACTGAAAGCTTGCGAATACCGCTGCCGTCCGGATTGAAAAGATCAGGATCGTCATAGACGGCCAGGACGATCTCGTTGCCTTC
>CAZOXC010000674.1:0-2549 GCA_964583205.1 uncultured Pirellulaceae bacterium
AAAGAACTGACATCTCCAAGATCCTCGTCCTCGGCTCCGGGCCCATCGTCATTGGGCAGTCGGCGGAGTTCGATTACTCCGGCACGCAGGCCTGCAAGGCGCTCAAGTCCGAGGGCTACGAAGTGGTGCTGGTGAATTCCAACCCCGCCACCATCATGACCGATCCGGATACGGCCGATCGGACTTACATTGAGCCTCTGGACTGGCAAATTGTCGAGAAAATCATTGAGCGCGAACGCCCCGACGCTTTGTTGCCGACACTGGGCGGGCAAACTGGCCTGAACCTTTCCATGGATCTGGCGAAAAACGGAGTCCTGGAAAAATACAACGTCGAGATGATCGGGGCGATTCCGGAAGTAATTGAAAAAGCCGAAGACCGGGACTTGTTCCAGATCGCCATGAACAAAATCGGCTTGGCAGTTTGTCGAGGCGAGACCGTCACCAACCTGGAAGAAGCTCGCAAACTGATTGACGAGATCGGTTTGCCATGTGTTGTGCGGCCCAGTTTTACTCTGGGTGGAAGCGGCAGTGCGATTGCCTACAACCGGGACGATTTCGATGTTCTGGTGCAGCGCGGGTTGGACCAATCACCCGTCAGTCAGGTGCTGGTCGAAGAATCGATCATCGGCTGGAAAGAATTCGAGATGGAGGTGATGCGCGACCTGGACGACAACGTCGTGATCATTTGCTCGATCGAAAACTTCGATCCGATGGGTGTTCACACGGGCGACTCGATCACGGTCGCTCCCGCGCAAACACTAACCGACAAAGAGTACCAGCGATTGCGAGATGCCAGTCTGGCAGTGATTCGGGAAATCGGTGTGGAAACCGGCGGTTCCAATATTCAATTTGCCTGTCATCCAGAAACCGGTCGGATGATTGTGATCGAGATGAATCCGCGAGTCAGTCGTTCTTCGGCGCTGGCTTCCAAGGCAACCGGATTCCCGATCGCCAAGATTGCCGCCAAGCTGGCCGTCGGTTACCGATTGTGGGAATTGCCCAACGATATTACTCGCAAAACAAAAGCCTGCTTTGAGCCGACAATCGATTACGTAGTCACCAAGATTCCTCGTTTTGCCTTCGACAAGTTTCCCGAAGCCGACGCGACGTTAATGACACAAATGAAAAGTGTCGGCGAAACGATGGCGATTGGCCGCACATTCAAAGAGTCGTTTCAAAAAGCGTTGCGAGGCCTGGAGGTCGGGCGGTTCGGATTCGGCTGCGACCAGAAAGACTTGTGGGGCACGGATGAGCAACCGGAACTGGATGAAATCAAAGCCAAGTTGGCAACGCCCAACGAGGATCGGCCCTGGTACATCCGTTATGCTTTGAAGAGCGGTTTGACGCAGGAGCAAATTTTCAAGCTTACCAACATTGATCCCTGGTTCCTCGATCAGTTGGCCGAAATTGTTGACATGGAAGAAGAGTTGGGCGAACTCGAGTCCATTGAGAAAGCCGACCAGACGATTCTCCGCCGTGCCAAGCAGCTTGGGTTCTCAGACCGGCAACTTGCCAAAATCCTGGATACCAGTGAACTGGGAGTCCGCCGTCACCGAATCGATTTGGGAGTGCAGGCCACGTTCAAGTCAGTTGATACTTGTGCGGCCGAGTTCGAAGCCCATACACCTTATTTTTACTCGACCTACGAAGAGGAAGATGAAACGCCCGCCAGGACTGACAAAAAACGGATCATGATTCTTGGTGGTGGACCCAATCGAATCGGGCAGGGCATCGAGTTTGACTATTGTTGTTGCCACGCCAGTTACGCCCTGGAAGAACTGGGGATCGAGTCGGTGATGGTAAACTCAAATCCGGAAACGGTTTCCACAGACTACGACACAAGTGACCTGTTGTTCTTCGAGCCCCTGACGACCGAAGACGTGCTCAATATTTGTGACCGAATTCAACCCGATGGGGTGATTGTTCAGTTCGGTGGACAGACGCCTTTGAATCTGGCGCGAGCACTTGCTGACAACGGAATTCCAATCATCGGGACCAGCGTCGATACGATCGAAGCGGCCGAGGATCGTGAAAAATTCCAATTGTTGTTGCAGCGACTGGATCTGAAACAACCTCCATGCGGGATTGCCCGTACGATGAATCAAGCTCGGTCTGTTGTAAAGGAAATCGGCTATCCGGTTCTGGTTCGACCCAGTTTCGTATTGGGTGGTCGAGCGATGGAGATTTGCTACGACAATTCGCAACTGGATCGGTTTGTGGCAGAGGCTTTTATTGTGGCTCAAGGCCAACCAGTGTTGATTGACCGGTTCCTGGAAGACGCAATCGAAGTTGATGTGGACTGCATCGGTGACGGTACCGATGCGATTGTCGCTGGCATCATGGAGCATATCGAGGAAGCCGGTGTGCATTCGGGAGATTCGGCCTGTGCGATTCCACCATTCAGTTTAGCCGGACCAACGGTGAGTGAGATTCGTGAAGCCACATTGAGCCTGGCGCATGAACTGAAGATCGTCGGACTGATGAACATTCAGTTTGCGGTCAAAAAAGAAGAGGGCAAATCGGTTGTCTACATCCTTGAAGTCAATCCG
>CAZOXC010000675.1:0-2540 GCA_964583205.1 uncultured Pirellulaceae bacterium
TTTGTTCATTTAGTAAATCGCGGAGCCTGGCGCGGCGGCGCAATCGCATCGAGAACACTTCCGGCGGCAACTTGAGATCATCGATCTTGATCCGCTCCATCTTTTTCATGTCCATGTCGTCGCCGCCGGGGTACAGCGTGTACGGATCAAACGCCTTGCCCAGGAATCCAGCCGCGCCGCCCTTTCCAACCACGTTGCTTTCCTGCAAGGGTCGTGGCAACATCACAAACGGCAGCATCGGCTCTTCAACCGGATGAAAGTTGATGATGTGCGAGCCAAAGTTGGGAAAATCTTTGGGGCTGGGAGGTTCCAATTGACCGGAAGGACTCACCTTGTCTGTCGTATAGCCGGTCATCATCTGATAGATCGCAGCCGTATGATTGAACAACCCTTTGGGCGTATAACTCATCGACCGAATCATTGTGAAGCGGTCATTCAGCTTGGCCAGTTGTGGCAAGTTCTCTGTAAACTTGACACCGGAGATTTTCGTTGAAATCGGAGCGAACACTGATTTGACATTATCAGGAACATTCTCTTTGGGATCCCACAAGTCGATATGGCTGGGCCCGCCCTGCAAGTAAACCATGATAATGCTCTTGGCCTTGCCCCAACCCGCCGGTTCACTGACCAAAGGCGATGCTGCTGATGCGGATTCCAGCCTCAACAACGAAGCCAGACTCAACCCCAGCAGACCGGATCCGCCAACTCGCAAAATATCACGCCGCGAAACTTTTAAATGTGGATCGCACAAGTCTCTGGCTGGAGCACCCTGAAATCGCAACATGTCGGTATCCTTTATTGATTCGGCGGTTAGTGTAGCTTCGTGGCTACTTGCTCAAGTTCGTTTTCTCAATGATTGAACAAAAATGCGGGACTGTTGATCAATGCCCAAGTCAAATCCTGAGCCATCGTCAAACGACGTTGCTCAAGCTGTTCTGCGCTGTACTTTACATCGCTGTTCAATTGGACCAATATCGCATCGTCTGGAATCGGCATGCTGACACTGGCCAGCGTTTGTCGTCGCTGGACAATTCCAGGTTCAATGTCTAATGGGGTATTTGCACTGGCGAACTCGTCATTCAATTTCTGAATCATGGGGTCGCCGCGTTTAAACAAAGCCACCAACGACTGCTGGTCTGCTTCAGACAACTCCTGACTCATCTTGGCCAGCCATTCTTCTGAGACACTCAAGCCAACCGGGGATTCGAATTGACTGAGTGAAATTCGAAACCGGCCGATCGAGTGTGTCGGATCATAGTTTTGATGCATGCGAATTCGCAGCCTGGAGCCCGTTCGAAAACCAACGGGCAGTGCCAGTTGATAGGTGGCCCAATGAGTCTTGCCCATTTGCGGCGAGATCGCCCAGCCATGTCCATTGCCGCCACCAATGTTGCCATCCAGCGTCGACTTCACTGGATAGGTCTGCTGGTCAAAATCAGAAATCGCTGACTTGATCGGCACCGGTTGCCAGTCATCCGAATCTCTGGGGGCGATTTCGACCTGGAACTCGGTCAACACAAAGTTTCCGTTTTCGGCGATGCCGGGACCACGCTTCGGCAACCGATCATCGGCCAGAGCCTCCAGCCTGATCGCCGTAATGCCAACCTGATCAGTGTGCGTTTCAATGATGTACTGCCCCGCCCCGTCAACCTTGCTGACCAATACCGAACGATCATCGAGCTGCTCGAAAGCCGCGTTGTTGGTCGATTCAAGTTTCGATGGCACGATTGGCATCCACTGAATCTCTTTCGATTGCGACGCTTTCCATTCGGCCAGCTTTGCCTCCTGGTCATTGGTATAGGCAGCCAGCTTCGTCTGGGCAGCGGCGATTGCTTCTTCCCTGATTGCCTCGCGCTCAAGCAATCCCGGGTCAGTCTTAGTCAGATATTCGTGCAGATCCTGAGTCGCTTGCTGAATCGCCAACTCGCGTTCCTCCTGCAAGCCTGGCAAGCGTTCGTCAACCACAGCCTGTCGAGCATCTCGCTGCTCGATTAACTGCCGATGTTCTTCATCAAGTACAACCGCTGAATCCAGCACGGTCGCCACTTCAGCATCGGTCGCATGACGATTCAACACTCGCAAATAGATCTCGTCGATCAAACTGGCATCATCGGAATTGGCCTCAACCAATTGTGCCAATCCACCCTGTTTGTTCTCGATCGCCTTGGCAACATCCGGTCCACTGATCAAAGCCAGCACCGAACCTAATTGCACTTCGTTGGATCGTTCGCATTCACAAGAGCTTTCACGGGCTGGTCGACCCAGTGTATCCAGGAAACCGCTGGGCAACTTCACACCACTATCGCTCAGCGCGGCAGCCCGAGTCCCTTTGGGAACACCCGGGAAAGATGATTCGCTACCAGTCACGCGATGAACGGAATCTAAAATCACCTCGGCAGGCAAACGTCGAGCCAGGGCATGCGAGTAATTCGTTCGGTCGTCTTTGTTGAATTCATTCGTTTCGATTGAAAGTTGATAAGTGCGGGATTCACCGATCAAACGTAAAATGTGTCGAGTATCAAAGTTGCTTTTGATAAACT
>CAZOXC010000676.1:0-2539 GCA_964583205.1 uncultured Pirellulaceae bacterium
TTATAAGGCCAGGACTTGATGCGCCCAATGATTCCAATCCATTTGGCTTCGGACAAAAGTTTACGGCGTGTTTCAGGAGCGTATTCGGCCGTCAATTCTGCCTGCAAACGCAATGTTGTCATTAGCCAGGCGTAGTTCTGAATCACATAGGCGTTGTGAGTGCCCGAGACTTTAGCGATCCGGATTGCTTCTTTGAAGGTCCTGGTCGCATCGGTCAACTTTTTCTCGGCCAGGAATTTGACGCCTTGGCCCAGCAGCAATTGAGCGGTTCCTTGCGTGTCCACCCGGTCACGCGTTAGTTCCTGATCAAACAAAGCCTGCGACGGCTGACCCATTTCGGCTCGCGCCCAAATATCCAAGCCCATCGCGGATGCCTGGTTGTCTCCGGTGCGCAACCCTGACTCGCTGATCATCCGCCCTTCTTTGGCGGCGTTTTCCAAATCGCCAAGGTAATAATAGGATGCGGCGATCTGAAACCGGGCAATATGTACTTCCCAGTAATCACCGGTCTTTTCCAATAGCCGAATCGCTTCGCGGCAGGTATCGATGGCTTCGCGGTAGCGCGACGAGGCGTACAATACGATCCCCATATAGTTTAGAGCTTGCCCTTGCCCCCACAGGTCCCCAAGATTTTTTCGAATTTTGTACGACCTTTGGGCGTACTCCAAACCTCGACTGGCGAATGGAATCAAGCTCATCGCTGGCGCGTGATCAGAACATGCTCGCGCCAGTTCGGGTGTCGGCAGAAAACGCTCGGCCTGGTTCAGACTGGCGAAGTGACACCACATGCACCTGATCTTGCTGGCCGTGAACCAGCTTGAATGAG
Organism: uncultured Pirellulaceae bacterium; assembly: GCA_964583205.1. Taxonomy (GTDB): domain Bacteria; phylum Planctomycetota; class Planctomycetia; order Pirellulales; family Pirellulaceae; genus CALMEE01. The sequence goes on from CAZOXC010000676.1 coordinate 827, forward strand.
CAAACCGACTCAACAGTGTGATATTTAGTCGCTCGGCTTCGTTGGGCAAGCGTTTTAGTCGCTCGACGAACAAACGTGGGAATAGGGAGTGCAAAGTCTGGACCAACACTTCTTTGACAAAGCATAAGAACAGGGCAATTCCGTTCTTGGGAACATATTCCATCCCCAAAGTATCCAGTGCGGATTCAATGTAGGAATAGGAGACCTGCATGTCCCCCTTCTTGAACTTCAATTCACCAAGTTTGCCAAGCACCAGGGCTTCGTCCCGTTTGTTGGCGGTCAGTGTTGTAGCAATGTCCAATGACTCGGCCGCCAGATCGTATCGCCCTTGCAACATCTGGGTTTCGCCAAGCCCTTCATAAATTTCAAACTGAATCTCACGTCCAGCAGTTCGAGCGCCTCGGGCAGCAATTTTGTAATGTTGTTCGGCGGTATCAAGTGCATTTTGGTAACGTGCCACGGCTGCGGCGTCCAATGCGTATTTCAAAGCCAGTTCACTCTGGCCCGCTTCATCGAAATGATAAGCAATATCGCTGACTTGGAAAGGACATTCTTTTTGCAAGACACGCGCCGCTTGCAAATGTCGTTCTTGTTGTTCCTCGACTGACAAGCGGTCAATCAGGGCCTTGCGAATTTTGTCATGCACAAAGACAATCTCGTTGGATTCCTCGTCCATCCAAACCAACTGTTTGTCGACGGCCTCAGCAAGGTATTCAGTTTTGAATTGCCGGTCAAAATCTTTGACGCAATGGGCCCCCAGTTGCAACACCTGGTCAATCGGAAACTTCTTGGCGACGACCGCTCCGCAACTGAGAAAATCTACCAGTTCTTTTGGCAACAACTCGATCCGCCGTGTCAACAGATCAGCCGCCGTATGCGAGGACTGGATTTGACTTACTTTTTCGGAATCCAGCAGCCAGCCGTCAGAACTCGGCAACATCGCACCGGTCTCGGCCATTCCTCGCAACATGGCGCTGACCATGAACGGGCTGCCATTGGAGTACTCACTGACCAAATCGACGATCTCTTGTGGCAATCGACCTGCAATGGAATGAGCCATCGCCGAAACCTCATCGCCGGAAAGTCTCGACAAAGTTAACTCGGTCGTCGGTGCGGCTTCCCGCAAGACATGGTCAGCGGCAACTTCTTCCTCTCGAAAGGCCACGACCAATTCAACAAATCGTTTCCCGACAGGAGATTGACGTAACTCGTTTCTCCACTGAGCAATCAATTTGCAAGTCGTCTCGCTGGCCCACTGGCAGTCATCCAGAATCACAACAATCGGCTCGCCCATTTGGGAAAGCGCCTTGAACAATCCATGGATGGCTTTGATATTTCGATTTTCACCAAACGCAGCCGGGCCGACTGTTTCCGGTGTCTCCCATTTCAAAACCGAGGCTAACCTGGGTAGAGCATGAGCCAAAACGCCCTGCAGGTCAGTTTCAATCGTCAAGTGAAAATCGGAATCAGTTTCAATCCGCTGAATGATCTGGTCGACAATATTGTCAAACATCGAAAAGTTTGACTGGCTGATTTCGGCACTCGCGATTCCATTGAGAACCCAGACACCATTGGATTCGGCCAGCATGGTGTACTCGTGCAGCAGGCGAGATTTACCTCCGCCAGATTCGGCCTGGATTGAAACCAGCCCGGACCTTCCCAGCTTGCAGCCCTGCAATTCGCCCAACAAAGCCGACATCTCTTCGCCACGAC
>CAZOXC010000677.1:0-2539 GCA_964583205.1 uncultured Pirellulaceae bacterium
TACCAGGACCTGGTCGACGCAAAACAGACGCTCGAAAAGATCATTCATCGCATCAATAACGATAGTCGTCGGCTGTTCGTGGAAACGCTGGAACAGATACGCAACAACTTTCAAACACTGTTTCGCCAGACTTTTGGCGGTGGTAAAGCCGATTTGCTGATCGAAGAAGGCGTGGATGTTCTAGAGGCCGGAGTCGACATTACGGCAACACCGCCTGGAAAGCCCGAATTTAATAACTCGTTGCTGAGTGGTGGCGAGAAAGCCATGACGGCAGTTTCGCTGTTAATGGCCATTTTTAAATTCCGTCCCAGCCCCTTTTGTATCCTCGACGAAGTAGACGCTCCGTTTGATGAAGCCAACGTGGGACGTTTTATCGAGACTCTGCGAAGTTTCCTGGGTTGGACCAAGTTCATAATCGTTACGCACTCGAAAAAGACCATGACCGCCGCCACGACCTTGTATGGCGTGACGATGCAGGAGTCTGGCGTATCCAAACGGGTCAGCGTCCGTTTTGAGGACGTGAATGAGAAAGGCGAGATCTCCGACGAAGCCGTCGAACGATCGACCAAAACTGATCCAGATGAGCGCGGCGTCGCCTGATCCAGCAGGATTGGTATCTCAGCCGCCGCAGTCGAGGCTGCAACTCGGCAGGTCGCGCACAAGCGTTCTCATTGTGCCAGCATCCATCGGTTGTTTAGCTACCCATACTCACATATTGGCATTTGCACCGAATTCAGCCCGTCAATCGCTAGCAAGAATCAGTTCTTTACACCCCCAACTTTGCAAAATATGGGTGGAATCCATTTCAACGTTTTGATTGTTGAAAGTTTTTAAAGTCTTACTGCTGGTTCAAACGAAACTATAAGTCAGGTGCCTGTGTGCCGTCAGCTTTGACGACGATCTGGATTTATCCGGAAACACTGGCAACAGCCCGGGGGGGCTTGCACTGTTCTGCCAAAGAACAGGAATCATTGTGATCGAAATGCCGATTGCAGGATCTCTATACGTGCTTTCTCTCTCTGGTGAAAGCGGCTCAGCCTGCTGGTAATTTGAAAGGGTCATTCCGGTTTTAAGAATGGTTTTTTCTGACACGTCGGATTTTAGCGAGTTTGTTCAATCCGCCGTTTACCAACAAGCCGATGTCGCACTTAGACCCAGTCGATGCGACACAATCGCATCAACAACACCAGACGTTTTATTGAATTCGTTTGTTTCGACCCAGACTTTTGGACGTTAATCGTTGCACTGCCGTAGTCAGGATGACTCGACCAGTCACGTTCGAAAAGGAACAAACAGTTACGCGACAGACCAGTCAGGTTCGCCTTATTGGTTTGAGCGGGTAGCGAAAGACGAGTTAGTTGAAATGGAGAACCTGCGATGAAGGTGTTCACAACTGGACAGGTCGCTAAGATCTGTAAAGTGGCCCCACGCACGGTCAGTAAATGGTTCGATTCCGGTCGCCTTAAGGGTTACCGAATCCCCGGTTCACAAGACCGAAGAATCCCGCGTGAATTCTTGATAAAATTCCTCAAAGAACACGGTATGCCCTTGGGCGACCTTGAGGATGAAGCAATGGCCAAAGTTTTGGTTGTGGCTCAGGATCAAGTACTGATCGAAAACCTCAAGCGTGAGCTTCCACCCGAAAAATCGTTTAAAGTAGCAGTGGCTGCCAGTGGCTTTGAAGCTGGCATCCAGGCAGAAAGTTTCCATCCAGATTCGATCATCGTAGATTTCTCGATCGGTCGTGTGGAAGCCCTGCAAATCTGCCAGAACCTCAGGAAAAATCCTGATTTTGCGAATACAATTTTGATTGCTTTGCTGCCAGATGATGGCAACCCGGTCACCTTTGACCGTTCGGCAATCAATGAGACATTTAAGAAGCCGTTTGACGCCAATTTATTGGCTGAACGACTTCGCACCTTGATCGGTTCAAAAAAGGAATTGGTCTAGTCTGACCCGACTGACACCTTTTCACCGATCGGCTCGCCGTCTTTCGCTTACACCGTTGTGGTTGCCCACCACAACGGTTTTTTTTATGCCTTGATCGAATTCCAAACTGTGGCTTGGCGCAAAACTGCGTTTCAGCTGCTCTTTAAAATCACTGGATAACGGTTAAGCTGTAACCCTTTTCACGGTATACGGGTTATTATGGCAGACTTCTCGCATCTTGATGATTCCGGAAATGCCCGCATGGTCGATGTTGGCAGGAAAGAGATTTCTCGGCGAACCGCAAGCGCTAGTTGTGTTGTCATCATGTCAGAGTCCTGTCGCCAGCAAGTCGTCGACCAGGCGGCCGTCAAAGGCGATGTGCTGGGCGTCTCCAGGGTTGCTGGAATCATGGCCGCCAAACGAACTTCGGATCTGATTCCGCTTTGTCATCCCTTAGGATTGGATTCGGTGACAATCGATTTTTCAATGGACCAGCCGGATAGAATCCAGATCCATTCCAGAGTCCAGACGACAGATCGAACGGGAGTTGAAATGGAGGCCCTGACAGGTGCCTCGGTAGCAGCCCTGACGATTTATGATATGTGCAAGT
>CAZOXC010000678.1:0-2534 GCA_964583205.1 uncultured Pirellulaceae bacterium
AGGCGAAGTTTCCCGGTTGATCGACACGTTTCGCATTGCCGCCGAGGAATCGGTGAGGATCAATGGCGAAGTGATGAACCTTGAGATTTCAGCTCGAGCTAAGGGCTATCGAGGGATGTGGAAGCGAGTTCCGATTGGGCCCTGTTCATTCATCAGTCCATTCAATTTTCCACTTAACCTGGCCGCCCACAAAGTCGCACCAGCTCTGGCCGTTGGATGTCCATTCGTGCTCAAGCCAGCCAGTCGCACTCCGCTGGGAGCATTGATCATTGGAGAGGTACTTGCAGAAACCGACTTGCCCGAAGGGACATTTTCGATTCTGCCTTGTTCACGAGACGGCGCTGATCTGTTTACGACCGACGAGCGACTGAAGCTGCTCAGCTTTACAGGTTCGCCAGGTGTTGGCTGGGCTTTGAAAGCCAAGGCCGGAAAGAAGAAAGTGATCCTTGAGTTAGGTGGCAACGCGGCTTGTGTCGTCGACCGCGATACTGATATTGCAGAAGCTGTCGAGCGGATTGTGATTGGAGCCTTCTATCAATCGGGTCAAAGCTGCATTGGCGTCCAGCGAATTTTGGTGCACTCGGAAATCTATGACGCATTTCGTGACGCGTTGGTGAGCAGGTCAAAGGCGTTAATTTCCGGAGACCCTAAGCACGAAGACACGTTCATCGGTCCGATGATCTCGGAGAAAGAAGCGACTCGGCTTCACGGTTGGGTCGAAGAGGCGATTGCTGCTGGCGGAACGCTGTTGTGCGGCGGCAATCGCGACGGAGCCATGTTGCAAGCGACCTTGCTGGAGAATGTTCCGAAGCAACAAACGATCAATACACATGAAGCCTTCGGCCCTGTTGCGGTGTTGAGTTCGTTTGATGATTTCGAAACGGCGCTCGACGAAGTCAATGACAGTACCTTCGGGTTGCAGGCAGGAATTTTCACTCGAGACATCCACAAAGCGCATCGAGCTTGGGACAAGCTGGACGTAGGTGGAGTCGTGATCGGCGACGTGCCGTCCTGGCGAGTTGATAACATGCCTTACGGTGGCGTGAAGGACAGCGGACTCGGTCGCGAAGGAATTCAGTTTGCGATTGAAGACATGACCGAAATTCGTAATCTGATCGTTCGTACTCTTCCTTAGAGCTTGTCACGCAGATTGACGTGCAGATTATCAAACAGATTGTCGCGCAGATTATCACTGGGCAAAGTGCCAGCGTGATTATTCATCTCAACGTTCGAAAGCAAGAGCTTGCCCCCTTGATATAACTGGTGCCAAAGAACCAGCGGATATGCCCAAAAATTTGGTCATTCATGGATGCTTATGCCCAAGTTAAGGTGATTTTGCCGAGTGAATTAAGGTACAATGTTGCAGTAAGCAGCATAGCTATCAATACACATTTGTTGAATGTCCCTTGCAACTCCAATCAGGAATTGAAGCAACCATGATGAGAAATATTTCATCCGCAGTTCTCGCCAGCTTGATGCTATTGTCGCTGGTAACGTCAGCAACAGCAGAAAAGGCTGTCACCTTCGCGGGAGCGATTCAACCGGCAGCCAGTGCAGAAGAAAACCACTTCGTTGTTACTGTGGAACTGGATATTAAGGAAGGGTGGCACACGTACGCAGATGCTGGAGAGGGTTCAGGGGTGCAGACTTCCCTGAAAATGAAATTGCCAGAAGGTGTGAAAGCCAAGGGTGACTGGAGTCGTCCGGTTGGAATCGAGAGCGCTGATTTGCATTCGCAGGTTTACATTGGGCGGGTCAAGTTTTCACGGAGTGTGATCGTAGAACCGAACGCCTACGGTCAAAGTATCGAGGTGGTTGTTTCCTATCAGGCCTGTACTGATGAATATTGTAATCCTCCGCAAACCAAAGAGATTGGCATTGCGATTCCAGAAAAAGAGCAGACAGACCCAAGCATCTTTGAGAGTCCCGTTCGCATCAATGCCGACGGTGTGCCACTCAATTCCGTGGCAAAAACCATGTTTCCATCGCCAGCGATATTTGATGTGGATGGAGATGGGCAGGCAGAGCTTGTGATTGGCAGTCTGATGGGAAGTGTTGGTGTTTACGAGAACTTGAACACATCGGGAACTGGTGACCCTGCCTGGGGCAAACACGAATCTCTTAGAGGTGCCGACGGTAGCCAGATCCGAACCAGCAATTGGTGATGTGTCGGCGCAAGTTCACAGTTTGTGGACATGAATGGCGATGGCCTTCAAGACATTTTGATCGGAAGTTTCAGCGGTATGCCGCAATGGATCGAGAACACAAAGGACGGATACGGTGAATCGACCGACGTGCTGGACGGGAATGGCGTTCCTGTGATGATCAGCGAATTCTGGGACACTGGGGCCGAGGACTGGAACGAATCGGACCAAACCGGGACAGCCGGTCATTGCTCGTCAGTTGCGGCGGTCGACTGGGATCACGATGGTGACATGGATTTGCTTCTGGGTGGCTATCGCGACGGAGGCCTGTTCCTGCGATTGAATGAAGGCAGTGCTACGGAGACCAAGTTTGCTGCCACCAATCAAGTC
>CAZOXC010000679.1:0-2531 GCA_964583205.1 uncultured Pirellulaceae bacterium
CACGCTGGGAGTTCCGTTTTCTCAGTACTGGTATTGGCAAATCCTCACATTGGCGAACTTGGTGATCGCCGCCTTGTGGGCGATTCTAGGCATCGGATGTTTCAAGGCTGAGCCTTCGCAACAAAAATCAGAGTCCGATCTGTCGTCAAACTGATCCCGCGATTCATCAAATCGATGACAGAATTTCAGGGACAAATTGCGAAACGACCGCAAAATGCGGCTTTTGACGGTCTGGTATGCCGGTTGCAATCCAGTACTACCATGCGCCAGTAATTCAAAGTTGAATTCAGCAGATCGATGGCAAGTGCCGCAGATCCTCGTTTCGCGCGTTTCCAGACCCCTTATTTCCAGGAGAAGCAGTATGGCTAATTCCTCAAAATCCGGTTTGATCCGACTCTCAATTTGTACCGCAGCAGCAGTGTTGATGGTTGGATTGGTGGCAGATCAAGCCAATGCACAACGTTACAGCCGCTCATACGGTGGCGGCTTCGGAGGTGGCAACTATGGACATTCCGTACGGTCCTATAGCTCACCTCGGTACAGTAACAACTACTACACCAATGTGTATCGAAACTTGTCCCGCAACTATGGCTATAGCGGGTACAACCGCGGCTACAGCAGTTACCGAGGTCGCTCAAATCGCAGCTACGGATATTCGTCGCCACGCAGCAGTTACTACTGGTGTCCACAACGGCAACGTTACATCGGGTATTGATCCCAACTGTTGATGCCAACTAACTCTCAGCCAACTGCGAAACGCATGGTTTGCTTCCGGCAGGCCATGCGTTTTTTCATTTGCCCTAAACCACGATTTAGGACCCTTAAATCGGCACTGTAGATTGCCCAGATTAACAAAGCTGAATCGTTGATCGAGGGTCGAAAAAATAAAGGCGGAAAAGTCTACCAAACGACAACAAAAATGTTGACTTTGCAGGAATCAGGTTAATAATGACCCTGAAACCACGGTTTTTTCCGTGTCCATTAAATTCTGATAGCCGTCCGCCGAGATTGCCTTGCCAGGCGTTTTAGTTTCCGCTCGACCGGGACGGACTCATTATTGACCATATTTTGAACAAATTTCCCCTTGGGGATCGCTGTTTGCGATCAAGATCCCGTTCTCGGCATCGAATACAGAGTGTGACGTTGATTAAGTCGTTCGCTATGTGTTTACCGGGACAAACATAAGGAATAGACCAATGAGCTCCAAAAAAATAAGCAATGTGTTCGAGGCCATTTTGAAGTACGGCCATGACGAAGACTTTGCACCAGCAATTTCCGAAGAATTTATCGCCACTGACGCTCCCGCTGGATCTGATGCAAAGATCGAAGTATTGCGAAGTCGAGTCGAAATGGGCGAACCACTCTGGCACAACGAAGATCGAGTCGATTACAGTGGCTTGATCGGTGCTGTGCGACCTCGCGAGTGATCTCACGGATTGATTGCAGATAAGATCATTCGATCAAAAAAAACAATGGAGACGGCGGCACATTTGTGTCGTCGTTTTTTTGTGAATTTAACTTTCCAATCCCATCAGTAATCTATGCCACACCTCGCCTTGATTCGCATCGTCACTGTTTTGTTTGCCGCTCTGTTTCTGGTATCGGGAACCAGCTCACAAAGTTGGGAATGGTTGCCCCGGCAACAGACCACAGCAGTTGCATTGGCCCAGCCGCAAATTTCAGAATCCAATATCCAAAGCAACGTTCAAATCGATGTTCAAAGCGACCGGTCGGATCCTGATCAGTCAATTTTGCCCAGCTTGGACGAATTGCGTTCTGTCGAGGACCCTTTGTCGGGAGCTGGTCAACAGACGGTTACTGAAATCAATCAAGCGATATCGACGACTGAGTGGTTGGGGCCGTTGGCACCGATCGCCGTTTCTCCGTTTTTTGGAATCACTTGTTTGTCCGGGATGTCCATGTTTAGCGATGGCATGCCCTGGCAAGACAACGCGTTTATTGGCGAGAATCAATTCCTGGGTAACCCGGCGGTGTTCTGGACGTTTTTGGTTCTCACGATTCTTACTTCACTGCCTCGTTTGACAAAAGTCAGCAAGCCATTGGCCCAAGCACTCGATCAACTCGAAGCCTACAGCGGGATCATAACACTGGTGGCCTTGCGAGTGATCGCGGCGATGGCGACTGCAGATGGAAGCTCGGCTCCCGAACAACAAGTGGTCGTCGCCGGCATCTTTTCAACCAGTTGGGATTTCCTGATGATCGTGGCGATGGTGATCAATATCATCGTGATCAATACGATCAAATTCTTCTTTGAAGTGCTGGTCTGGATCACTCCGGTTCCATTTGTGGACGCGATTTTGGAGGGTTGCAACAAAGCGATCTGTGCCGGTTTGATGGCGGTTTACGCTTTCAGTCCCTTGCTGGCTACGATTTTGAATCTGATTATTTTCACGATCTGTGCGATTGCCTTCCGCTGGGTTTATCGACGAGTCACGTATTTGCGCCGTATTATCACCGATCCATTGATTTCGCTGGTGTTCCCGAATTACGGCGAGCTGAAAGAGACGATC
>CAZOXC010000680.1:0-2529 GCA_964583205.1 uncultured Pirellulaceae bacterium
TTTTCGAACGAGACCAGTTTGATTTCGCTGGCATCGGTCTGAGATTGGGCAATGTCCTGGCGTTCCAGATTGGGTGATCCATCGCTGACCCACTTGAGCCAGGTTACTTGTAGATCCGACAGGTTTTCGAAACCGTAAAACTCCTGAGTGACCTGGTTCCAGGTTTGCGGAATCCGTCCGGGACGCTCGCGATCCATACCGGCACCGATGTAATCGACGAAATGTCGTTCGCCTTTTTGCATAATCAGATATCGAGCCAGCGAATGGCCTTGTGCATAGAGCGGCAGGATGTCGTCTGGATATTGTTTCATTGAAAACATGTGATTGAAGGGGATGCCGCGTTTGGTTTGCAGGAACTCGATTAACATTCGGTTATTTCGTCTGCGTTCGCTTTCATGCTCGACCGTTGTGCAAGCACCTTCGTCGGCCCAGCGTGGCAGCGGACGACCAAAATGCGTGGCAAAGATTGTGTGGGAAACTTCGTGGGGCAAAACGGAATCCAGAATTCGCTCGGGCGGACCGAAGACCTTCATTTGCCAATGCGAAGGCGCGGAGCGGCCAGTACGATCTGGCATGAAAATAAAACTGGTTTCTCCGCCAGCGTGTTGCGCGATCTCCACGGTGATTGGGCAGCGATTCGGCCATGCGGGAAACTCCTGGCCAGTCCAGCGAATCGCCAGGTCTTTGCGATATTGTTCGGCAAGCTCACCTACCTTTCGGGCAAGCTGACGACTGGGCGCCCGGACAGTAAAGTTGGTGGTGACAACGTCAGCAGCGTCAGCGGTGACAGTTGCCATTAGTAAAGCTGTAATGAGACAGCCGACTCGACAAACAACTCGAGCTTCCATGCTCCAGGCCCTTTGCGAATGTTTCGATGAATTGTGATAGCAAACCGATCCTTGGTTTAGCCACTTGTCAATCAGCAATTCAGGTGCCAGATGGTCAAGTTTCAAGGGCGAATTGTGAGCCGAGAATTGCCAGCACAATCAAGTCCGGTAAATCGTATGAAATTTCAACGGATTGATTAAAGATTCAGCGGCCACTCAACCTGCCAGCAGCACTCAACTTTGAAAACAAGTCAGCCGGGAAAGAGCTAGCTGTGAAATTGTTGCAAACGAAAATGCAACTTAAGAAGTCGTGGTCCTGGAGCTAGAGCCCAGAACTACGAACAGGGTTTATGAAGCCGCTCTTAGAACAGTTTCTGCTGACCAGGAGTTTTTGAGGGCCGAATGAAGTCGCCACAGTTGTGCGGAGCAAACTGTTGCTCCAACCCATGTTGAGTTCTGAACGTTCGAAACATTGTGCGAATCTGATTGGCAATTTCGCCCTGACCGGTCATCCGTTGCCCAAAGCTGGAATCGTTGAGCTGTCCGCCGCGAGTCTGGCGGATGCGATTGAGAATCTTGGCTGCTTGATCAGGCCTGGTTCGATTCAGCCAATCTTCAAACACCGGTAACACATTCAAGGGCAAACGCAGCAACACGAAACCGGCTACTTGCGCTCCGGCGCTGCTGATGGTTTTCATGATTTCCGGGATTTCCGAATCATTGAGCCCGGGAATGACGGGAGCAATCATGGCACCGGTCGGTATCCCTGCATCAACCAATGTTTCAATAGTACGAATTCTGGCTGCAGGAGAACTGGTCCTTGGTTCCATTTGCCGAGCCAGTTTGGAATCAAGCGTCGTGACTGAGACGTAAACTCTGACAAGATTCATTGCGGCCATCGGTTGCAACAAGTCCAGATCGCGCAGGACCAGCGCGTTTTTTGTCACGATGCTCAAGGGCTGATTGCACTCGGCGGCCACCTTTAGACATTGCCGAGTCAGTTTGAATTCGCGTTCCGCCGGTTGATAACAATCGGTCACGCCGGAAAATGCGATCGGCTCGACCTGCCATGAAGGTTTCGCCAGAAACTTGCGCAGAAGCTTCGCGGCATTCTTTTTGACAATGATCTTTGATTCAAAATCGAGACCCGAATCGAATCCCAAATACTCATGAGTGGGGCGAGCATAACAGTAGCTGCAACCGTGCTCGCAACCTCGATAAGGATTCAGGCTGTAACGAAACTTCAAATCCGGGCTGTTGTTCTGCGACACGATGGACTGGGAAGAGTCCTCCAGAAACTCGGTTGGAAGTTTGCGTTGCGTTGTCGAATCCTGATCGTCCAGTTCCTCCAGTTCTTCCAGCAGCATCTCAATGGAGCGAGATTCAAATCGGTTTTGTGGTCGCAAGGAGCTGCCGCGGCCGACTTGCGAGCTGTTGGGATTCGATCTGTTTGGCTGGTTCATATACAGATTTCGGATTAACGAGTCCTGATTTTAGAAAAACTGGATGCCTGAAATCCCACAATGATCGAGCCAATGACAAGTCAGGTCATAGTCGCCGTTGATTCGAGCGGGAGCCTGTTTTAGATTGTATTTATCAGCTATATGGAAAAAAAATCAATGAAATTCGATACTCGAAACTGGCTTACCAAGCGAAAAGTTATCAGCGTGGCTCTGTTGTTACTGGTCGCACTGTACGGACT
>CAZOXC010000681.1:0-2529 GCA_964583205.1 uncultured Pirellulaceae bacterium
GTGCGAGCCATGGCCGCCAACCGCTTTTTTCGGGTGGAGCATCATCGGTGGCGACCGTCGGTGCTGGTTGGTATTGACTAACATAGGCACGTAGCGTCTGATGATTGTTTGATAATCGGAGCCATACAAATGCGAACGCCACCACAAGCCCTGCCGACATTGATACTGTCGGTGATGGGGAAACCAGTGCTGTGAAGAAACATATGATCGAAGACAAAGAAAACGCTTGCTCAAAAGTCGTTCCCGACTGTTGCAAACGACGATCTAGCTCGTTGCGCATCGCGACAAGCCACAACAATCCAGCATTTCGGATTTGAGTGATTGCCAATGCCAGAATAAGTGGAACGACAACTACCAGTAGGACCAAGGCAAAGCTGCTACTTGACTCGTCCCAGATTTGTTGATAGAGAGACCCTGGGCATATATACCCAATCAACAAGCTTGGGCACACAACGACCAGAATGTCGCTGATGATTTGTTTGTCTTCGATCGTATTCATGGACCTGCACTGGTTGGTGTATGCCAACCAAATGCACCAGATCCCAATCGGTTACAAGAAAAAACAGAAATCAAAAAAACTTCTTAATCTGATTCCAATTTCGTGCAAGCATCGCAACGAACGGTAGAATCGCGGTCTACAACAAATCGGGGGGAAAAGATGTCGGAAGATCTAAAAGACATTGCTGTACGAGCTTTGGTCAACAACGAAAGGGAAGCGATTGGTCAGCTGTGGAAATCGCTTGAAAAACTCCTGAAGCAGCTCGCAATCAGGCTTCAGGGCAACCAAAGCGGCACTGCTCCATCAGATATCGTCAGTGACGTATGGACCACACTGCTCTCAAATCCGGAGCATTTTCGCAAGTGCCTGGACGAGTCGGCTTCTGAAAAAGACGCTCTTGTTCATTATTTGCTCACATGTGTGCGTTATCGAACCTATCAGTCGACGCGCAGAGCAAAGAGTCGCAAACGAGTCGACTTTGAAGTTCCGGATGAGACCGTCCAAGCCGAGGAATCTAGTTTGACAATTGAGTTGGGGGCCAGTGTATGGGCTCTGGCTCTTTCGGAAGGCAGTGATCGTGAAAAGAGGATTATGGAATTGTTCTATAAGAGGGAGCTCAGCCATCCAGAGATTGCCGCAGAGCTTGGAATCACGCCCTCTAACAGCAAGCAAACACTAAAACGATTTCGAGATCGCATGAGGAAACAACTCGGCGAGGATTTCTATGGATGAGCGATTGGAAATCGCGAATGAACCCAATCGTCCGGACATTGAACGCTACTTGATTTGGAGCAGAGATGATCGCAATCCAAATTCGACCCAAGAGCTTCTCAAGAGTTCGGACGTACTGACATCTTCTCAGTTGTTCGCAGTCGTACAAGCAGATTTCTTTTTTCATACAAGTGAGGGCAGACGGCCTTCTGCAACAGAGTACCTGCTTCGCTATCCCAGATTGATGAATGACCCGATAACAAAAGCAGGGCTTTTGTATGAAGAATATCTGGCTCGCAAACTCGATGAGCCTGAACTTTACATTGACACCTATTCTGCAAATCATCCAGACGTCGAAGAACTTCTACTTCTACAAAACGACATATTGAGCCTGGATCAAGTGCTACCATTCCAAAAAAGTACTCAAGTGGAACTCGAGTATTTCCTTGGATCAGGAAGTTTTGCCGTCGTTTTTCGCGGAAAGCAGTTAAACCCCAAACGACCGGTCGCGGTAAAGATCCTTAAGCGAGAATATGCTAACTCGACGCAACACAAAGAGTTGCACCAGAGATTTGCTCAAGAGGGCAATGTCGGGGCGCGTGTAAACCACCCGAACGTTGTCGAAATCTATTCGGGAGGGAAACACGAGTCGTTTACCTACTTGTTAATGGAGTTACTTGAAGGTGGATCCCTTGCAAGCAGACAACGAGAATTGAGATTGTCTCCTCGGAACGCAGCGAAAGTGATTCGAGATGCCGCGCGCGGTGTTGGAGCAATGCACTCTAGTGGGAACGAACACCGCGATCTCAAACCTCAGAATTTGCTATTCAATTCCCAAGGAATCATCAAGGTTGTTGACTTCAATCTCTCAAGGCCACTCAATCCCAAGAATCGAGAAGTACAATCTGTATCAATTACCGGCCAAGGCACACCCGGTTATCAAGCTCCCGAGGTTTTACTGTGGAGTCAGGACAATCGCGTTCCACTACGCGCCGATGTCTATTCCTTAGGTGTAATTCTGTTTGAAACTCTTACAGGTAGATTACCAATCGGGGAGCACGGAAAACCCATTCCTATAGACGATGTTGCACGAACGTGTCCAAGAAAACTAAGCGAGCACTCGGATGCTCCCAAGTCACTGGAGAGAATCGTAAATAAGTGCCTGCGAAAAGAAGCGGAACTTCGATACGACAACGCAAATCACCTAGCGGATGCACTGGATGACTTTTTAGCTGGGCAACGTGTTGAGGGAACCGCGTTCTGGAAATTGCAGTACTGGGAGGATGTCAAAGCTCGAAAGCGAATCGCTGCATTTATAG
>CAZOXC010000682.1:0-2526 GCA_964583205.1 uncultured Pirellulaceae bacterium
ACACGCTTACCTCTGAAACAGCGACTATTTCTCAGTCCGGGCTGAAGTGGGCAGGTGGATCTGGAACCCGAATAATTCGTAAAAGAATTTGGCTTGGGTTGGCAACTCAATTTCTTCCATCGTCAAATCGGACGAACTTGCCACATGCAAAACCAGTTGGCCGGGCTTTAATTCGCAATGTACATCCTGAATTCGTTGCTGACGCGAGTTATCAAGTGATTTTGCCACTCGCAACAATGCCGCCATCTTTGAGACCGTAACTCGGTCTCGACGTTTCAGGCGAGCATAAGCATCATGGCGAGACTGCGGGAATGCGCGACGGTGATAACGGGAAATCAATGCGACCAGCTCGACATCGTCGCTCCCCAGGCCGAACAAGTCAGCATTTCGAATAATATAATAAGCGTGCTTATGATGACTTCGATATCCGACAAACAAGCCAACTTCGTGGAGCAGCGCCGCCAGATGCAACAGCAACTCATTGCGGGGCTCGATCTGGTGCAATCCACCGATCTGCCGAAAAATGGAAGTAGCCAGATTGGCCACATGCCGCGCATGTGTTTCGTCCACCTGGAATTTACGGCCGATATTGAATGCCGACTGCAGGATTTGTGTCTCAACCGCATGAGTCCATAACGACCCAAACGCCATTTCCTTGATCAATCCATTGCGGATATTCGCGTTGGCCACCAGAACTTGATTGGCATTCAGTCCACGAGCAATCAATAAATTGGCGAGCAAGGCCGGGCCCAGAGATTCGGCTTCAGGCAAACTCAGCGAATAGGCACGGATCAGCCGTTCCGGCTTTTCCGCCAGAATTTTGTTCGTAAATTTCTTCAAATCGGCGACATCGATGGGCACCAACTGCTCGCGCGGGTCATGGCCGGAAATTTTCTTGGTCGCCAGTCGCATATCGCTACCCATGACGATCAGCCGAATCGGATTGTCCAAATTCATCACTGTGCGAATTTGAGAGACGGTCTGGTTAATCTGGCTTTCCATCAAGTTGCGAATTTCCGACAACGCCAGGTGATGGGTTTCCATGGTCTTCTGCAAGCGCAGTGAACCCAGGCGATAGGTTCGTGCGAAAGCTACGCGGTCGAATTTGAGCACGATCAACTCGGTACTACCGCCTCCAACTTCGCAGATCACGGTTTGCTCGTCGTCCGAAGTTCCACTGAGACCCAAAAAGGGTAGCGCGCCCAGATAAGTAACCCGATGCAACTCGGCTTCGTCAAAGGGCTGGATTTCAAATCCGGTGGCGATAAATACGCGGTCCTGAAATGCCTGACGGTTTCGCGCCTCGCGCACGGCGCTGGTAGCCACAACTCGTATGCGGCTCTCGTCTATACCGTATTCGTTGATCAGCTTGTGACGATAAACCTGAAGAACTTTGACACAATCCTCGATCGTCGCCTTCTCAATGAACCCCTTGATAAACGAGTCCTTGCCCAGGCTGACGGCCTGCGACAAATTCTCCAGAGTATCGATCGTTCCGTCGGCAATGACCTGAGCGATCATCATTCGCACTGAGGTTGCGCCGATATCAATAACGGCAAACACGCCCACGAAGGGCGAAGCATTTGAATCGTGTTGGGAATCATGGTCTTTGGTCATGTCGGTACGACGCATTCGACTTTATTCCCTGGAGTTACCGCTTTAAAAATGAACAGAAAGTTGAATCGACGTAAATTCTTAGTGTCAGGATTCGATCTTCCATGACGATTGGCGACGAGACGTGATTCACTCAATTTTACCTTGGAATCGTCGGAAATGGTAAATTTGAACTGTGAAGTGGGCCGTCAAAGTGAATCTGGATTCCGGGTATTCCGTTTGTATTACTTGGATTTTGAGGACTGTTCCTGTTTACTCCAGGTTTCGGCCCAGGCAGCGGCTCCTTTGACGGTGGCATCATCGCCAAGTTTGGCCACTTTGATTTCAAAAACGTCTCGAAACGAACTCAGTACTCGCTCTTTGGCAGTTTTTTCAACGGTGGACAAAAACAATTCCGGCATCGCTTCAACCAACCCGCCACCCAACACGACAATATCGGGAGCCAGTAGGTGAACGATTGTGACCACCGCCAGCCCCACATGCTGTCCGGCATGTTGGATAATTTCGGCCACGGCTTCGTCTTCGGCAGCGGCAGCCGCCAGGGAACCACTTCGAATATCTCGTATGTCTGTTCCCGTGCGATCCAGCAGAAAGGGCGCTTGCCCTCGATAAGCGGCTTGTGCAGCGGCGGAAGAAATCGCCAACCGACTGGCGACGGCTTCCAGTGTTCCGGCATTCGCGCAGCCATCCAGCGGGCCATTGGGCACCAACGGGATATGGCCAATTTCCATGCAAGTACAATTCGCGCCGTGAAAAATCTTGCCCTCGTAAACGCAGCCGCCCCCAATTCCAGTTCCGGGAAAAATCCCCACGACGCAACGAGCTCCCGCGCCGGCACCGAATCGGTATTCACCAAACACGCCCGCATCAACATCGTTGGCGACTGCGACCGGCACACCGAACTCTTTTTCC
>CAZOXC010000683.1:0-2516 GCA_964583205.1 uncultured Pirellulaceae bacterium
CCTGAACCCTTCTTCCTGAACCCTGAACCCTTTTTTCCTGAACCCTTTTTTCCTGAACCCTTCCTTTCCTGAACCCTTTTTTCCTGAACCCTTCCTTTCCTGAACCCTTTTTTCCCTGAACCCTTTTTTCTCTTCCAAAATCATGCTTAACGAACACACATTCGAATTCAGCCAGGCTCGGCTCAAGCTCAAAGAGAGTTTGAAGTTTTCGATGCGTCAAACGGGCGGGTTGGTCAGGTACCTGGTAGAAGATGAAGTCTCCGGACGTTTTTTTCAAATCGGACTGGCCCAATACACATTCCTTACCATGCTGGACGGGAATCGTACTGTCAGCACCGCATTGATGAAGACCGCCACGCTGTTGCGCGAAGATGCGATTAGTGAAAACGATGCTGCCTCACTATGCAAATGGGGTATCGAGTCCGGTCTAATTGAAACCGAAGTCGGTGACTCGCCACGCCGCCGTCAGGAACACCATGACCAGCGGCAAAAGCAACGGATGGTGACCTACCTGAATCCGATGATGATGCGGATTCCCTTATTCAATCCGGACCCCGCCATCAACACGCTGTCGCGGTTCTTCAATTTCCTGATCACACCTCTGGGGCTCCTGGTTTGGGTGATCGTGGTAGTATTTGGATTTTTTCAACTTGCCACTAACTGGAACAGTTTTTATCTGAATCGAGTTAATTCGTTCAGCGCCAGCGACTTGATTTGGATCGGCATCACCTGGCTGGTCTTGAAACTGATTCACGAACTTGCCCACTCGCTGGTTTGCAAATCGTTCGGCGGTCGAGTTCAGTCCTGCGGTTTCCTGCTGTTGCTGATGATTCCATTGCCCTATGTTGACGTTACCAGTTCGTGGCGGTTTGACAACAAATGGAAACGCATACTCACATCGGCTGCCGGGATGATGGCCGAGTTATTTATTGCGGCGATTGCCTGCTGTATCTGGGCATGGAACGATCCCGGACCGCTTCAATACCATGCCGGAAACATCATCATCACGGCCACCGTCACGACTCTGTTGTTCAACATCAACCCGCTAATGCGATTTGATGGTTATTACATGCTGGCCGACTGGCTGGAGATTCCGAACTTGTCAACTCACGGACGCCAGTGGTTTAAAGGCCTTTTCAAATGGGTCTATTTTGGCACCCAGCGCCCCAAGGTCATTGAAAGCGGGCTGCGCGGGCTGGCTGTTCGAGCCTATGGAATCATGGCCATGCTGTGGTTTCTGCTCATCGCTGTTGGTCTTTCGCTGGCTGCATCCAATATGATCGAGGGCTTCGGTTTGCTAATCGCGTTGGTCGGTTGTGTACTATGGATCGGAATCCCGGTCTTCCGTTTGATCAAGTACGTTGCGGTGGGGTCCGAGGTTGAAAATCCCAATCGAGGCCGGTTTGCATTGGCCACCCTCATCACCGCTTTAGTCGTCGGATCGTTTCTCTATCTGTGTCCCAGCCCTTCGGTTGTATCGGCTCCGCTGGTGGTCGATTACAAACCACTTTCCATCGTGCGAGTCACAACGCCAGGGTTCGCTCGAAAAATCCTGGTGACGGACGGGCAGTTCGTGAACGAGGGCGACAAGTTAATCGAGATGGAAAACAAGGAGTTACAACACGATCTTAACTCGCTGGTTGTCGACATAGAAATTTCCAAGCTCAGAATTAACAATTTGCTGACTGCCGAGAGAATCAGCGAAGTGCAAATTGAACAAGAATCGCTGGAAGCCAAAACCAAACGCAAAATCGAAATCGAACAGCAATTGGAAGAACTGATTGTTCGCGCACCGTCGACCGGCAAAGTCATTGCCCGAGGGATCGACAGCAATCTGAACAAGTATTTCAAAGTTGGAGACGAGCTGCTGACGATCGGCGACCCCCAGCAGATCCATGCTCTCGCGCTGACTCGCCAATCCGACATCGAATGGCTGGAACAGGATTCAGTGGACTGGGTCGACATGATGGTTTGGGGCAGGCACCAGGGCGGGCTGATGCAGGGCAGGATTAAAACCATCAACCCGCGGGCTCGAGTCGAGTTGCCTCATGAAGCTTTTGCAGCATCCATCGGAGGTCCGCTCGCCGTGGTTCCACAAGCTCAAGTTGAAGGGGAAAAGGGAGGGCAATCTGATCAAATGGTTCTCACAGAACCTCGAGTTCCCGTGGAAATCGAATTGCAGACCAAGGATATCGAACACTTGATTCCCGGGCA
This sequence comes from uncultured Pirellulaceae bacterium, assembly GCA_964583205.1. Taxonomy (GTDB): domain Bacteria; phylum Planctomycetota; class Planctomycetia; order Pirellulales; family Pirellulaceae; genus CALMEE01. The sequence continues at coordinate 2,215 of CAZOXC010000683.1, forward strand.
GACTGGGCACATGATCGTGCGCGGCAGGTCCCAGAACATGGGTAGCTATCTATCGGAAAATTTTATCCGCTACATTCGCAAACAAAGTTTCCGCTCGCACGGACTGTAATCGCTTTGGTACCATTACGGCCCGTTTGCCGACGGACTATCATAGTGGCTTCATTGTTTCTCTGTTGCCGAACATGCCGTCTGCCGCCAAAGATCATCCTGTCGAGTTGCTATCTGAATCTCTATTGAGTTCCGATGCGCTGGAACTGGATCGCCAGAATGTTGAAACGCATTTCGGTTGCTCGGTCAAAAAG
>CAZOXC010000684.1:0-2516 GCA_964583205.1 uncultured Pirellulaceae bacterium
AGGCACTTCATTGCCCAGGGAATTTGTTCAGCGAAAGATAGTGGAATAGAAGACATCATTGTCGTGGATGGATGCAGCCAGGATCGAACTCGGGAAATCGCAGTCGAGTCGGGCGTACGATTGTTCGAGTGCCCGGCTAACCGAGGCGCTCAACAAAACCTGGGCGCTGCAGAATCGCGAAATGAAGTATTACTTTTCCTGCATGCGGATACGCGGATTACGCCGGCAGCCGTTACACAGGTTTGTGAAGTTTATTCGCAGCCAAACTGGAAATTCTGGGGCGGCTTTCGGCAAAGAATTGAAAATCGACGGTTGCCGTACCGAATGATCGAAACCGGGAACTTCTGGCGCGCAAAATATCGCAAACTGGTCTACGGTGATCAAGGCATTTTTGTTTCCAGATCTCTGTTTGAGCAAGTCGGTGGCTATCCCGATATTCCTTTGATGGAAGATGTCGAATTGTCTCGGATCCTGAGCCAGCAAACCAAACCCATGATTCTTGACGGTCCGGTCGAGCTAGATGATCGGCACTGGAAAAAGAACGGCCCATTTATCCAAACGCTTCGCAACTGGCGGTTCTTTACCAGCTACCAACTTGGAAAATCACCCTATGAGTTAAGCAGTTCGTACCACCCTGAATTGAATCGCGATTCACAAGTCGATTCAAATCCGGACTCGCAACTCGATTCGCAGCTCGATTCGCAAGGTGAGCAAGAGTCCAGGCAAGTCGAGCAAAGGGTTTAAGCAGCGACCTGCGTCGACCGTTAAATCGTTTTCGAATTGCGTGACTAAAGCAATTTCATTCTGGCCATTGGTGTATACGTAGGGCCTGCGGATTCCAGAAAACTGCCAAACACGATTACCTCGCAGGCCAAAAACTCTCCCAGCTGAATGTTTTCGTTCTCATGAATAGCTTGAGTCACGCTTTCGTCGAAGCCACGATCTTTCTTGATTCGAGCCAGGGTAACGTGTGGATGAAACTGCAATCGATCGCGATTCAATTTCAACTCTTCAATGGCCGTCGTCAAATCAGACTGCAAATTGACAATCTCCTGCCGGCCTTCCTGAATGTCTAACCACAGAACTCGCGGCTTTTCAATTTTTGGAAATGCGCCCATTCCAGCCACCTTGATAGGAATGCGATCGTGTTCTTTTACGACTCGTTCAAGTTTTCGACAAAGCTCTGAAATTACGTCGTGTTCAACGTCGCCCAAAAAATTCAGGGTCAGATGCAAATTTTCTGACCGAGTCCAACGGTAGGCTTCGCTGGAAGGAATCAGCCGCTCGACTTTCAAAGCTCGCTCCTGCAACGGCTCCGGCAACTCGATGGCAACAAATGTTCGAATGGAATTGTTCATGGGTTATTTTCGCGTTCCGTCAGATTTTCGTTCCGGCAAGCCAACCTTGCTGGCCAATGAGTCAGATCGGCCATGGGTCCAAATTGTCATGGTTCCCAACAGTCATTGCGTCCGCAGGGACAACCGCCATAATAATTGGCTTATTGAAACGGAGAGACTTGCTGTGTCTAAAAAATATGATGTGTTTGGCATTGGTAATGCCATAGTTGATATTCTGGCATTTGTACCGGATGAGTTTATCGCTTCTCACGGATTAACCAAAGGCTCGATGACGCTGGTAGACGCCAGCGAACAAGCGGCGATTTTGAATGATCTGGAAAGCGTTGATTTGCAACTGGCGTCGGGTGGATCTGCCGCCAACACCATGGTTGCGATCGCGCAAAGCGGCGGAACTGGTCATTTTGTAGGAAAAGTTGCCGCAGACCCCAACGGTGAATTTTATCGTAATGACATGCGTGAAGCCGGAATCGTGTTCGATGTTGAGCCGGCAGCGGAAGCCAGTCTACCGACCGGGACCAGTGTTATTTTGACAACTCCAGACGCCGAACGCACCATGTGCACTCACTTGGGCATCTCGACCTCGCTGGAGCAGACTGACGCAGATGCAAATGAGATTGCGGAGTCTCAAATCTGTTACGTCGAGGGATATCTTTGGGATGGCGATCAGGCTCGAGCGGCTTGTGTGCGAGCGATGGAACTGGCGCGTAAAGCCTCGGTTAAAGTTGCGTTTACCTTTTCAGATCCTTTTCTGGTTGATCGATTCGGAGACGATTTCAAAAAACTGGCTTCGGAAAATTGCGACATTCTGTTTTGCAACGCTGACGAAGGCAGGATGTTTTGCGGGAGTGAGGATCTTACAGAATGTGGTCGAGTACTCGGCGAAATGGTTGATCTCGCTTTCATTACTGACTCGGCAAACGGCTGTTGGGTAATTGAGAAAGGGGAATCGACACACGTACCTGGATTCTCGATATCGGCACTGGACACCGTCGGAGCGGGAGATGCTTTTGCCGGTGGAGTGCTGTACGGACTAACGAATGGACGCTCGACAACTGAATCTGCCAAATGGGGCAACTACTTCGCTTCCGAGATCGTTAAAATCAACGGGCCACGGCTGTCTAACGAAGCCTCGGCAAGTCTCGCCATTGTCGATTAGAG
>CAZOXC010000685.1:0-2515 GCA_964583205.1 uncultured Pirellulaceae bacterium
CTTCTTGACCAGTTCGCGAGCAAGTTTGATTCGCTGCGCTTCACCGCCGGAAAGAGTTGGTGATGGTTGGCCAATTTTCAGATATTCCAGCCCCACCGCTTGCAGGGTTTTAAGCTTGTCATAAATCTTGGGCACATTTTCGAATAGCTCGAGTGCATTCTGAATGTCCATGTTGAGGACATCGGCGATCGAGTGTCCTTTGAATTTGACTTGCAGAGTTTCCCGGCTGAAACGCTGCCCGTTGCAAACAGGGCAGGTGATCCAGACATCAGCCAGAAAATCCATTCCCAGTTTGTTCGAGCCATTGCCTTCGCAAGCCTGGCAGCGTCCGGTTTTCACATTGAAACTGAACCGACCGGGTGTGTAACCGCGGCGCTTCGCATCCGGGAGTGCCGCAAATAACTTGCGGATTTCGTCAAAGACTTTGATGTAGGTTCCTGGATTACTGCGGGGTGTGCGACCGATCGGAGACTGGTCGATTGCGATTAATTTATCGAGCTGCTCCAGGCCCTCGATAGATTCATGCAAACCTGGTTCGCCGAGTCCCCGGTTCAGGTCGCGCCGCAGCGCCTCGACCAGAATGTCGTTCACCAGCGAACTCTTGCCGCTGCCGGAAACGCCCGTGACACACACAAACATTCCCAGTGGAATTTCGACATCGATGTTTTTCAAGTTGTTGTTTTTTGCGCCGACAACCGTCAATGTTTTTTCGTCCTGCCGCTGGCGGCGCGAGGCAGGAATTTCAATCGCCCTGGTTCCGGCCAGATACTGACCGGTAACGCTTCGTTTGGCTTTGCAGACTTCGGTGGGCAGGCCTTCGGCGACAACCTCGCCACCGCGCACGCCGGGCCCAGGCCCAAAATCGATCATATGATCGGCGGCCCACATCGTGTCTTCGTCATGCTCGACAACCACAACCGTGTTGCCTTGATCACGCAGGTGCTGCAGCGTGCGAATCAAGCGGTTGTTGTCTCGCGAATGCAGTCCAATCGAAGGCTCGTCGAGAATATACAAAACGCCCACCAAACCGGAGCCGATCTGGCCCGCCAGGCGAATTCGCTGGCTCTCGCCACCGGACAACGTCGGTGCCGTGCGATCCAATGTCAGGTAATCAAGCCCCACGTTGAGTAGAAAACCAAGGCGGTTTCGGATTTCCTTGATCGCCTCGGTGGCCACGAACTCTTCGGTTTCATTGAGGTCCAAGTGTGAGATGAACTCGATGGTCTCGGCAATGGTCAGCCCGCAAACTTCCGGCAAGGAAAATTGCCGGCTGCCGATCTCGCATTGTTCGGTCGTGCCAATGCGAATAAAACGCCCTTGATCATTGAGACGCTGGCCATCGCAAGTCGAGCAATGCACATTGTCCATGTAGGATTCGAGTTGCCGGCGTTTGGGGGCGCTTTTTAACGAACGGTATTTTCCCAGCAGTTCGGGAATGATTCCTTCGTAGGTTCCCCCGTACTTCATCGGCCTGTTGCCGCCTCGCCAGGTGAACGTAATGTGCTGATCACCGGTCCCGTAGAGCCAGACGTTCCGCAACGCTGCAGGCAATTCGCCCCAGGGCATTTCCAACATGGTGCCCGGTTCAAAATCCTTGAGTCGCTCCACCGTATCTGCAACGCCCTGGTAAATATGGCGTCGCCAGCGACCGAGATCTTTCCAGGTGCCGATCGTCGCGATACAACCTTTTTTGAAACTCAGCGATTCGTCCGGAATGAGCAAGCCGGGATCGAATGTGAACAGTCGTCCCAGCCCATCGCATTCCGAACACATGCCTTGTGGCGAATTGAAACTGAACAGTTGTGGAGTGGGTGCTGAAAAACTGATCCCGCAGGGAGTGCAGGCGTAATCGGCCGAATAAATTTTGTCCGCTGTGGTGGAACCATTCTTTTTGCTTCGCGCGGGCTGGTTTTCAGGTTCCTGGTTCTCCAGTGCCGCGACCAGATTGCCGCCGCCGACTTTAAGTGCCAGCTCGACAGACTCAGCAACACGCCCGCGATTTGCGGACTTGGCCGTCAACCGGTCAATCACCACCTCGATATTATGTCGCATCTGGCGGTCCAGGTTAATCGGATCCGAGAGCGAGCGGATTTCTCCGTCGACTCGAGCCCGCACATAACCCTGTTTCAACAAGTCGGTAAACAGATCCTTGAATTCGCCTTTCTGGTTTCTGACCATCGGAGCCAGGATCGAAAAGCTGGTTCCACTGGGCAACTGCAGAATGCTGCCGATGATCTGTTCCCGAGTTTGCGCGGTAATTGGATTTTCACAGCGCGGACAGTATCCCTTGCCAATTCGAGCAAACAGCACTCGCAGGTAATCGTAGATTTCCGTGATCGTCCCGACGGTACTGCGAGGGTTGTTGCCGGAGGACTTTTGTGAAATGGAAATCGACGGGCTGAGGCCGGAAATCAAATCCACATCGGGTTTGGGCATCTGGCCCAGGAACTGCCGGGCGAAGCTGGAAAGACTCTCGACATAACGACGCTGCCCCTCAGCATACAAAGTGTCGAAT
>CAZOXC010000686.1:0-2515 GCA_964583205.1 uncultured Pirellulaceae bacterium
TCGCAGAATTCCAGGATCGCTTTGTAGCCACGCAACTGGTTTTTCTTTTTGCGGAAGCCATGACCTTCGTCCTCGAAAACTTCATATTGAACCGGCACACCGTTTTTGCGGACAGCTTCAACAATTTCATCGGATTCGATCTTGAGAACTCGAGGATCATTAGCGCCCTGCAAAACCAGAAACGGCCGCTTCATGTTTTCGGCATGGAACAGTGGAGAGATCTTCTTGAGGTATTCAACATTATCGAAGTCGCCCATTTCTTTCTCCAGCGATTTCTTCTGAGCCTCCCACCATGGTGGAATCTCCTTGAGAGTTCGCACCCAGTTGGTCACTCCAAAGATATTGACGCCGACTTCAAACTCTTCCGGTCGGAAAGCCAGTGCGGCACATACCATGTAGCCACCGTAACTGCCGCCAATAATTCCGATCCGATCCGGATCCACATAGCCTGTTTCGATCAACATCTTTTTGCTGGTCACGCAATCGTCGAGGTCGCCCTCACCGTGCGCCTGATCATCCATTTGCTGGAACGAACGACCGTAACCGGAACTGCCTCGATTGTTAATCGCGTAAACGGCATATCCATGATTGACCAGGTATTGAATTAAACCTCGGTATCCAACAGTGGATTGACCGCCGGGCCCGCCATGAACCCATACCAGCGCGGGAACCTTATTCGATTCGCTCGCCATCTGCGGCTTGTAGAGAACTCCGGGAATCTCCACACCATCAAACGATTTGAAGCGAACGACTTCACCGTTGACCAGATGATCCGGATTGATTTCCTTGTTCAGAGAATTGGTAAGCTGCCTGGGTTCATTTTCAATGTCATAGTAAAACAAATCCCGTGGCATCCTGCCGCTGGTCGCATACATTGCAGCGCTGGATTCGTCATCGGAAATTGACAAGCTGGCCAGTCCGGCACCGGCGATTGAAGGCATTGCAACTGGCGTCATCGACTCGTATTCAAAGAGTTTAATTTCTGATTTTGAATCCTGATTAATTCCGACACCGAAGTATTTTCCGTTCTTGCTGAAACTGGCACCCGTCACGTCCCAGTCAACCTGGAAGATTGTTTCAGTATCACCATTCGCCATATCGTAGCTGATCAAGTATAGAAACTCGCTGTCTTTGTCCGTTGACAATAACAACTTCTTACCATCAACCGTGAACGTTGCCGGCGAGTAGTTGATATCCCCTTCGTGCTCGGTAATCAGCTTGGTCGTTTTGTCTTCGATGTTGTAAAGGAATGTGTTACTGTTGTCTCGGGTATCCAACTTGGCCAGTGCAAGCCACTTTCCATCTGGAGAAATGCTACCCGGAAAATAGCCTCCGTCATTTTGAAAGATCAACTCACGTTCCAGATCCAATACCTTGTACCGATACATATCAAAAAAGGAAGGGTTCCGTTCGTTTGTCGAAACGTAGAAATATTTGTCGTCCTGTGACCAGCCCGAAAACATTGCTCGCAAGTTTTCACCGGGAGTCAGGTCTTTGGAAGTTCCGTCTTCCATTCGAACGTAGACATGATTCAATTCGTTGCCGCCTTGATCCGCGGTATACAGAAACCGTTCGTCCTGAGGAAAGTAACCCAGCGATGAATAGGAATCGACGGTCGATTCGGTCAGTTGGGTCATCTCGCCAGACTTGACATCGATGGAATACACGTTGGATATCCCGGTTTCATCGCTACTAACCAACAGCTTGGTTTGATCGGGCGAAAAAGATGCTCCCGAAAAACTGGTTGTTTCCAAAAACTGCTCGATCGAGTATTCCTTGAATTCCTGCGCGGAGGCAAACGACCAGTTTGCCAACACTACACAACAAGACAACAGACCCGTTACCATTCGGGCGAGATACGATTTCATTACGATTTGACCTTTCAATTAAGTTCCTGAGGGAATCGAATCATGCTTGTTCGATTCTGCCACGATCTATTGGAAAGATATTGAAAAGTAATCTCAACCGATTTTTGCTATTTTAAAGTCAATTAATGGGGATTGCCTGGGGACTGCCCGCTGCCTCAAAAACCACAGACTTGGATTCCAAGCGTTCACAGGCCGCATTCGCAGATTGATGGGAAACTACCTACTCAAGCTCCAGACAACACAAAATTAAAGGAAACGTACGTGTTCAACTGGTTTCGAAATCGCCACAGAAAACGATTGCTTGCCAACCCATGGCCAGAGGAATGGTCTATGTATTTGGATCGAAACGTCTGGCTGACCCGGTATCTCACGGACACAGAATCCGCGAAGCTTCGGGACCGCATCAAAATTTTTGTTCACGAAAAGAACTGGGAGGGGATCGAGGGTCAAGAAATCAATGACGAGGTCAAAGTCACAGTCGCCGCCCAGGCTTGTTTAATGTTGCTGGGGGTCGAAGACTTCTACTTTGAAAACGTCAAGTCGATTCTGATGTACCCCCGATCCTTCATCCGCCAACATGAAGACGGGTCGTTCAGCCATCGCGCGGGCGAAGCCTGGCAGGGCGGACCGATTGCCTTGTCCTGGAG
>CAZOXC010000687.1:0-2508 GCA_964583205.1 uncultured Pirellulaceae bacterium
CCTTGATCTAGTCACAACGGTTCCCTCCGATCATTCTACCGACTCAATTAGAGTTCGGCCGCGAGAAGATGTGGACAGAAATGAACTAGAAAATGTGCTAACGAAAAGAATGTCCGAGCTAAAGGCTAGCCTAGATCAATTCTGGGTAGATTGTGAGTCGAAGTTGGGGAACTGGTTTCCAAATATCAATCAACCGCGTGTACAGCCAAACGAAATTGTGCCTTTGCTCCAGCGCATCGACTCGAAAATCTTACCAAATGTGATTCCTGATTCGACTCTTCTTGGAAAAAGAGCTTCGTTTCCGGCGATATTGAATTCCTCGGCTTTATATCGTTTGGGAAAGCTATTGAAAGGCGATGCTGATAAGCAAGATGATTTGGCAAACGATATTGAATTAGTGGAGCGATTGACCTCTAAGTCATTCGAAGTTTCATACATGCACAAAGAATTTCTCGACTGGAAAAGCAAACAGTAGTCATGGGCGTACTAAACAAACAGCAAATCAAAGAACGGATGGAGGAAGAGGACTACGAAAAAAAACTCTTGGTTACTCCTCTTTTAAGCGAAGACCAAATTGGGGCGGCTTCAATTGATGTTCGTCTAGGCTCGTCAATCATCATCCCAAAAAAAACCTACGTAGATCAACAGGACGTAACGAACAAAAACATTGTCCGTCAGGTTGAAAAAATGCGTTATGACCGGAAACGGCTCAAATTCCATTCACGGTTCATGCTACATCCGAATCAATTGATTTTAGGTGTGACTTTTGAGTATATCTCTTTGCCATACGACCTTTGTTGCCAAATTGTAACTCGTTCATCATGGGGAAGACTTGGATTAATTGTTGCGACAGCGGCAACTGTACAACCAGCTTACAAAGGCTCACTTACGCTGGAACTAGTGAATTTGAGTGAGAGTCCAATTGCCTTGTATCCTGGACTCCCTGTAGGTCAACTTGTAATTCAGCAAATGGCCGCAAAGGGTGCCAAAGATAAATACGAGGGTCGGTACAATTGTCCGACCGAAGCAGAACTACCAAAGTTTTTTCAATCGGAATCTGATGATGAAATGTCTTTCTGGGGAACCAAATAGCTGTTCCTCATTGCCTAGTTACCACGCTAACGCTTTGGTGAATGGCTGATTACTCGTTTCGGTCCGACACATCGACGAATGAAAAGGCAGAACCGAATCTGGCCGTTCGCCTACGGCGGCGCGATTTACTGCCACCAACTGGTAGCAATGGGAGCCAATAAACTTTACCAGATCATCTGAGGTTTCATCATCATTCCATTAAAACACCAATTGCCACATGGATGCCAAGCCCCATCACAATTCGATGATCCGGCGGTTGCTGCGTTGGCTTAAGTTTGGATTCAAAGGGTTGGTGTATGCCGTGCTTGTTTACTTGTTGATTTTGTTGGTGGGTTTGATTCCGGTCAACAACGATTTCGTGCCGACCGAGGACGGGATCCGGTTGTACTTTGTGTCGAACATCGCTCACACCGATCTGATTGTTCCCAAATCTACTCAGGTGATCTATTGGGAGGAAGAGCTTGCAGGCTCTCAGTTTGGTGGTGACATTTCTGACCAGAGCCATGTTGCCTTTGGCTGGGGCGACCAAGGGTTTTTCGTAGAGACGAAAACTTGGGACGACTTTAGGATTTCTACCGCAGCCAGTGCTTTGCTGCTTCCGTCTGAAAGTTGCCTGCATGTGGCGTTCGTTCGCCCCGAGTCCGACATGGTGTCGGTGACGACGCCGGGCCTTGTCTCTAACGACGCGGTGGTTTTAAGCGAAGTGCTATTCAGCGAGCGCTGCACCGGAGAATTGAACTCGTCGCACAATCTCTTCGTGGAATTTCTTGTCCCGATTCTTTTTGGGACTTTCTCCCTTTGGTTCACTCAACTTCTTGAACTATATTCACCATTCAAGATACGCACATCAGACAAGACACAACACTTCTTTAGGTCGTCCTCCGCTTATCATTATCCGTTAGCAACAAACAGAAAAAGAAAAATGATTCGAGGGCAAAACATAATCCCGTTATTACACATATTCCTTGGAATAATTGCGTCCTATTTCATAGTAAAGTTTTCAATCAGACCTTTAGTTATTGAAAATCAAAACTCAGGATTAATCAAAACAATCGCTTTCTCGTATCCAAATTTCTGCGAGGCTGTAGTTGGAACTATTTTTTTAACGCTTCTACTGTTGATTCTTAAAGGAATGCTGATGAAGCGAAAACCAAATTTGGTTTTCAAAGAAAAGTACGTATACCAGATTGCAGTTCTAATTTCGGGAATTTATGTCATTCTGCAAGAATTTAAAGTTCACAATTTAGGCGGTGAAAACGTATTTGATTTTAATGATGTATTCTTTTCAATCTTGGGGTTGATAATGGTTTACTTTGTACTAATAAAGATAAAACCAAAAATCATTGGCGGACAAAATGGCAGACACAATGCAACTAGTTCGAATTGAGTTTCCGCAGACAAGATCAAATTGGGCGG
>CAZOXC010000688.1:0-2507 GCA_964583205.1 uncultured Pirellulaceae bacterium
ATGTGCTGGACGCTGCAGACATCAATCAAAACGATCGAGTTGTCACAGCGTTCTCGTTCGGTCCGTTTATCGGATTCTGGAGTGCCTACGATGCCGTGCACCGTCGCGGCGCACTGGTCGCACCAGCCGGCGGGATGAACACACCGGCTCGGATCGAAATGATTCGCTCGCTGGAAGCCACCGTCATTTTTTGTACGCCCAGCTACGCAATCCATATGGCTCAAGTCGCTTCCGAACATCAGACACAAGTCGCCGATACCAGCGTAAAGACAATTGTGGTGGCGGGTGAACCGGGCGGCAACATTCCGGCTGTCAGAGAACAAATTGAATTGGCCTGGGATGCCCGGGTGATTGATCACGCCGGTGCCAGTGAAGTCGGACCCTGGGGTTTCGCCGATCCGGACGGTCGTGGATTGTACGTAAATGAAATTGAATTTATCGCCGAATTCATTTCAATTGAATCCGGTCAGCCTGCCGAAGATGGCGAGTTGTCTGAACTGGTACTGACAACACTGGGACGCGATGGCTGCCCTGTAATTCGTTATCGTACCGGCGACTTGACTCGACCTACCTGGAATCACCAGGGCAAGTGCAATTTTGTTTTACTGGACGGAGGAGTTCTGGGCCGAGTCGATGATATGATGATTGTTCGAGGTGTGAATATATTCCCATCATCAATCGAACAGATCCTTCGCAGTTTCCCGGAGATTATCGAGTATCGCATGACGGCACTCAAAGAAGGCGCAATGGATCGACTGAAAATCGAAATTGAAGATCGACTGAATGAACCCGGCCGAGTCGCCAGCGAATTGCAGCTGAGACTGGGCCTGAAAGTTGAAGTGGAATCCGTCGCAATGGGCACCCTGCCCCGCTTTGAACTCAAAGGCAATCGTTTTATCGATGAACGTTAAATCCAATCACTGAGACTAGTCTCTGCAACCTGAACAACCAAAGCCCTGAATAGTTAAGCCGTGAATCGCCCTACTGAAACAATACCGACAGAACTGACCAGACTGGAAAGTGAACTGAAAATCACCTGGAGTGATCGCTCGGTCTCCAATTTGAGTTACCGTGAACTGCGAAAAGCCTGCCCCTGCGCCAGGTGCATTACAGAAGAGGATGATGACTCGGAACAGAACGCAAACCCACTTGCCGTTCTACCAATCGAGAAGACCCAGCCGATCAAGATTGCCGGGATGCAGCCGGTCGGAAACTATGCCTACAACGTCGAATTTTCCGACGGACATAACACCGGGCTGTTTACTCTGGACTTGCTTTGGAATTTGACCAAGCGAACCGATCAGGATGCGTCAGGCCGGTAAACAAATTCGACCTGCAGGTGGTTAGCGGCTGAGCCTCGATGTTCATTGGCGGCTGAGCCTCGATGTTTATTGGCGTCTGAGCCGCTTTGTTCATCCAGCGCCGCATAGATTTCTTGTTGCAGATATTTCGCGACCGGCAGAACTTGACGGTGACTTATTCCCAGCAAGTGTTGTTCGGCCAGCTCCCAGTTTCGATTTTGGAATTCGTTCCAGGATTGCTTATAGGCCAGGCAATCGGCCAGAAAATTGGAAGAATCATCCGGTTCCAACAGGGCAACCAGTTCTGGAGGATTCGAAAAACCTTTCAGTGGCAATCTGCCAACTTCCAGACTGATGAAATCATCTCGCACTTTTTCGGCCGTTGAACTGGAAAGCAGCAACGGTGCTCCGATGGACTTGGTGGCATCTTGAATTCTTTGAGCCAGCACAACATTACTGCCTCGCGGTCCGTATTTGATACGTTTGCGACTTCCGGAATTTCCCACCAGTGAAACTCCTGAATGCAAACCAATACCCAACTTGATTTCCTGCTGAACTCGCGATGACCACTTGGCATTCAACTGGGGCAGCAGATGCAAAATATCAAAAGCAGCTCGACAAGCCAGCTCTGTGTGATGCGGGCACTGCACTGGTGCATTCCAGAAAGCGGAGAAACCATCACCGAAGTAATCGATTATCACTCCCTGCTCTCGCATGACCACGGAAGTAAATTGATCCATCAAGTCTGCCAGAAACTGAAAAGTGATCTCTGGAGAAACGTTATCCGCGATCGTCGTGAAGTTACGAATATCGCAAAACATCACGGTGATTTCGTGGTTAGCCGGATTCAACGAGTTCGGTGTTTTGCACAACTGTTGAGCAACTGGGCCGGGGAATGCTTGCTCCAACAGCACTCGGCCTCGCGTTGCCTGAGCTTCCCATTGGGAACGTGAGATGCCAGCGGTGATCGAGTCCGCAACCAGAGAAACAAACTGTGCTTCCAGCAAACGGATGCCGCGCCGCATGTTGTTCGAGCGAGTGGTTCGAGAAGCATACACCGCACCGATGCATTGTTGGTCCCTGTCAAAAATTGGTGACGCTACTGCCGAGCCCAGACCCGGCCAGTCAGCTTCGGTAAACTTCTCCGAATCATGAAAGACTGTACATTTCAACTTGTCCATGTAGTTCAGAAGCTCGACATCGTAC
>CAZOXC010000689.1:0-2493 GCA_964583205.1 uncultured Pirellulaceae bacterium
CTTCAACTATATCGTTGTAGTCAGGATCATCTGAATTGGACAAAAGTTCCTGCCAATTGTTGCTTGTTGCCTGTACCCACGCAAAATACTCGCCATGCTCCATTGTGGTTCGGGAGGGATGAACCATCATCGAACGGTTTCCTGCGTTTCCTGTTCGAACCAACCCCGATGCGACACCCAAGTAAAATACTCGCAGTGCTTCCAACAAAGAGTCTGGCGGGCCATGTAGTGGATTGTCGCTCGACGGTAGCTCTGAAATTGGGATTTCACGAATCAGTTCCGGATTCTCCAAAAAGAAATCACGTCCCCCGACGTAATCGGAACCGGGTGTCAACGTGACTGCGAAATCGGGGGAGAGTACGTCAATTAGGTTGATAAGCAAGGGCCCTTGTGGCGTCGCTGTGTACTGAAGAAAAGTGTGGTGTGGGATTGCATTTTTCAACTCGCACAACCGTTGATAGGTCGTGCTTTCTTCTCCTTGATTTATCAAGTTGTTCAGCCCGGCCTGATCGGCTTCGTCGTCGAAGATCAATACTGGTGTTTCGGTCAAATCGACTCGGGAGAGCACTTGAGTTAGTTTGTCGAGGTGCCCATGATGCTTCATCACAGTAATTAGAACCGTTCTCCGCTCATTTGCCGGCACATGCGGGTCGTTCCAGTCAGCAAGAGTGTCGTTGATACGTGTATCATGGCCATCAGAGACCTTCGGGTTATGTATGTGCCTCCATTGCCGGTCATTGCGCGAATCAAGTTGTAAATCGCTTTTGAGTCGACGCTCCGACTGTTCCGTAAGTGGAATCGAGCTTCCGGCAATGACTACAATTACAGCAAACCCATTATCACGTGCAAGTGCCGATACTGTAGTGAACGATAACGTCTTTCCACTTTGAACGTACCCAACGACCAACCCAGTTTCCTGTCCCGACGAAGCCGTCGGCGAAACACACTGGCGTAGAACTGATATGGCTTCGTCCCTAACTGTGATTTGAGCATCTGCAGGTAATCCGACTTGCTCCAACATCATGGTCGTTTCATTGCCAACGACGACGTTCCAGCTATCGCTTGCGTCCTCAATAATTTCAATTTGTTCGTCCGGATTCGGTTGGTCAGAACTCATGTTTCATCCGTTAAGTTTTGCAAAGTGCTTCACGCAGCAATGAGTTGATGTTTCGTCTAATTGTGCCTGCCATTTTCATACCGCTTCGTCGGGCAACTACCTCTGAAAGTGCGATTGCAACACCCATCCGAAGAAGTGGTTCGATTTCATCGCAATCAGCACCCCCAAATCGCTCCATGAACGGATGAGCTAACGAAACGCGCAAACCGAGCTTGTTGGCTGACTTATTAGACGACGAGGGTTGTTCCGATATTTCGAGCCAGTCGCCCACGGCAGGATCAGTGGAGAGCTCGATTGTAACATTCCATTGTTGATTGCTGAACTTGATGTCAATCTCACGACGTCCTACCGAATTCACCTCAGGAAGCGTTCTTGATGGTTTGTTTTGACTCGGCTTTTTGGGGAGATTATCAATCGCGGTTGGAACATGCTCGCGAATAGTATCTGTAATCCGTTTTGTTGCTTGAGTCGCACCTGTTCGGTAATCTTTTTTCTTTCGGACGACGCGATACTCGCGGGCTTGTTGAAGTAAACGCTTTGATTTATCCGACAACTTTTCTTTCAGGAACTCGAGAAAAGGTTGTTCGTTCTCATCCCATTGAAATCCGTCTTTTGTATGGCTGACATCGAATCCTTCCAAATGAATTTCTCCGAAAACACGCTGATAGGCGTACGAGTTTGGTTTGCCGAAAATGAACTCCGGGCGATAACCTTCATCTGCGCTGCCAACAATCAAGCGGTTGCGTCGGAAAAGAGCAAATCCGGCGGTCGATGTGCTCGCAGTCTTGCGAATTGCAGCAAATCCATGCGCTCGAAGACCATCACCGAAGTCAAAGTCAAATTCTTTTTTCCATTCAATCTCTTTTCCTTTTTCATTCTTGTAGAAAGGTGCGACTAAGATTGATGGCGGCTTGTAGGTGAGTGGTTCACCATTAAGCGAAAGTTCTAGTAAACCGTCCCGCGTAAAAATTCGATAGATGTCAGCAAGGTGAGATTTGATTTTTCCGAGCGTTCGGCCGACAGGCATTTGGTGTAAATCATTAAGCACAATTTCTGTGAAATGAGTGGAAGCTTTTGCCTTACGCGATCTGATTTTCAGTTCACCGATCTCGTCACGGACAATTTTTTCGATGTCGAACGAAATCTCTCGTTCGACTTCTTCGCCAATCGCAGAAGTTCTGACTGACCATGTCGGAGCGAACCAGCAAGCCGCGCTCTTCATGCCCATTCCAAATTCAGAAAGCCCTGATGCATCAGGCGGCAACTGAGCGGGCCGAAATGCTCTTGGAAAGTCACGCTGGCTTATCCCGGCGGCATTGTCGCGGATCTTTATGATGCCTACTTCGATGTTTTCGCATTGAATCTCAACTCTCAGT
>CAZOXC010000690.1:0-2492 GCA_964583205.1 uncultured Pirellulaceae bacterium
GGATAATGTCGGACACAGTTGGTTTCGATATTGAGGGTAAAGTTAAGCTACGCTCCGGTTGGCACTGACAAAGTGTCCTTCCTGTAGCAGGCGTTTGAGCATTTCGGCATGCAACTGGTGACCACTCCGATAGGAAGTGAATTTCCCAACGATATCGAATGGCGCCAGGGCAAAATCTCCGACGAAATCAAGTGACTTGTGGCGAACGCACTCGTCAGGGTAACGCAAATCGTTATCAATAACGCCTTGGTCACCGAACACCAGAACATCGCCATAGGTGACTCGTTCGCAGAGTCCTTTTTCCCGCAACAATTTCGCTTGAGACTCAAGGATAAATGTGCGGGCGTTAGCCAGTCCGTTGCAAAACGAGTCTCGATTCAATTCGATTTGCAGTTTTTGATTGCCGATTGCCGGGCAGTCTGGAAAATCCAGTTCATAATCCAGGCTGAATTCTCCATCGCTGGGTTCGGCCTGGATCCAACTGTTCTCGTCACCCACCTTCATTGTGCGAGAGACGATCAGTTTTTCCCTTTCGGCGATTTGTTTCTTGATGCCAGCGGATTGCAGAACTTCAACAAACATTTTGGACGAGCCGTCCAGCCCGGGCATTTCCGCTCGATCGATCCAAACTTCGCAGTTGTCGATTTGCAAACCTGCAAACGCCGCCATCAAGTGTTCGATCATTTCTACTCGTATCGTCCCGTTATCCAGAACAGTACGAAGAGACATGTCGACTCGATGCGAAACATGCGCCACCATACGTGGGCAGTCCGGGAGGTCAGGTCGAATGATGACAATTCCCGAGTTGGCTGGTGCGGGCTTGAATTCAAGCAGCACATCCAGCCCGTTCCAGTATCCGAACCCGTCCAGTCGAACCGGGTTCGCAATCGTTTGCTGACAACGCAAGGTGTCGTTACCAGTCATTGACCACCTCTATCGGTTCGTATTGGGTTGGACTCCGCCAACTCGTGGTTGGCTTCCTTGATTCATTCGGGCGATGACATCGTTGGTGATGTCTTTGCGAGCCGAATAGTAGATGATTTCGGAATTGACTCGCTGCATCACGGATTCCGGAACTTCGATATTCATGGGGATTGAACTGTATTGGAGTACAAGTGCAATTCCTCGTTCGTCACAAATGTTGGAAACCGCTTGAGTTGCAGCGACATAAGTCTGGAAGTGCAAATTCGCTTCACGTTGCACGAATTCGCGAGTCTTGTTGCGACGCTTGACTTCCAGATCAGCATTAATCCGGGCAATACGACTTTCCAGTTCGCGGTAGGCGTCGGAGTTTACATCCAGCGTCCGCAGTTCTTCAGCCATTTTCTGAAGTTCCATGGCCTGATTCTGAAGCTGAGTTTTAAACTGCTCAGCTTCCTGCTTGAGATTCTCCAACTCTGAGTTGAAGGCTGTGTAGTCCGAGAATACGCTGGCCACATCGACCACGCATACACTGGCTTGAGAATAAACGGCTGATGCAAAACAGAACGTTAAGGCGACCGCTATGCAATTAACTATTGCTTTCACGTTAGCACTCCCTTGCTATGTCGGTTGTAGGTAGTGAATCCAATCCTTTGGATATCACGGGTTCGTCCAGCAATTCTGGACGGATTGCCACACGGGCGACGCATTCTGTCGACAAAGCAATTGCAAGTAAATAGCAATCAAGCGAATCTTTTAAAACAAAAGCGACTCCAGAATTGAAGTCGCTGCAAGTGCTATCGAATTGTCAAAATTAGAATGCGATTAAATCGCGGTTGAGAATGTTTCACGCAATTCATCGGCAAGTTCGCGGTAGCGAACATAGAAACTTCGCGAGATCCAGCCCAGGTAAATGTTCAGGCCGATCGAGCACAGCAGCATAAACCAAAGAAACCAATAGTGTTTGTTGTCGGGGTCCATCGAGCTGCCCAGCATCCGGCCATCGTCGACTTGAGCAATGTTGCCGCCAGGTACGGAAGCGGCTGGTACTCGGTTGTCCGGGTTGTTGACCAGGTTGCGACTGTTGTTGGCAACTGCCGTTGTGTCACGCGCACTGGACGATTGGAAATTGACCGGCAACGGCGGATAGTTGTGACCCGGCGTGGAAACCTGTCGGGGTGGATTGTAAGTCACGCGACCCGTGGTTCGGTTCTGCGGCAACGGAAAATTGTTTTGGGCAACTTGCTGATTGGCGTAGGGCTGGTTGTTGTAAGGTTGGTTGGCGTAGGACTGATTGGTGTTCGGCTGATTATTGTAGGGTTGACTGGTCTGCGACTGTACTTGTTGATTGCCGTTGCCGTTGCCATAGAGTTGTCGCAAGTTCGAATTGCCACGTACCGAATTTGCTTGCCCGTAGTTGGAATTGGGGCCGTTGGCGTTGGTGTTGTTGGTTCTGTTGGTGTTCTGATTCTGGTTGCCGAGACGCCCACCCCAGTCAGCAAACATGGGCGATTCATTACTTCGATTCCAGTTGTAGGTTTCGTCGTTGGCCGGTGGTGATTGTTGACGGT
>CAZOXC010000691.1:0-2490 GCA_964583205.1 uncultured Pirellulaceae bacterium
TTCCACCGCCGCCACCGCCACGGTATCCGCCTCCGCCGCCACCGCCGCCGCTTTCGCTTCGGCTATGTCGACGTGGGGGTCTGTCCGAGTCACTGTCTCCGTCTCCGTCGTCGTAGAAGTCGTCCCCGTTTTCGTCATCGGGGTACTCGTCATCTTCATAGTAGTCATCGCCATCTTCTTGAGCGGCATACTCGTCTTCCAGACCGAGTTCCTCCAGAGCTGCTCGACGACTCAGTTTGACTTTGTCCTGACCATCAACATCCAGCACAAGCACTTTCATTTCGTCGCCGACCTGGCAGACCGAGCCGACATCGGAAACGTAACCATCTGAAAGTTCGCTGATATGAACCAGGCCATCACGTCCGGGCAGAATTTCGACGAATGCTCCGAAGTCCTTGATGCTGCTGACGGTTCCGTCGTAGATCTTGCCGATTTGTACCGACGCGGTCAGCGCCTCGACTTTTTCCAGAGCTTCGTTGGTCAATTCAGGATCGTTACCGGCGATCGAAACGACGCCTTCTTCGGTAACCTCGATAACCGTCTGGGTCGTTTCCTGGATCTGGCGGATGGTTTTTCCACCAGGGCCGATCAGCATTCCGATTTTGTCCGGATCGATCTGAGTCGTCACCAGTTGCGGAGCGTACTTGGAAATTTCCGTACGAGGACGAGGAATGGTCGACAACATCGTACGCAGAATTTCAATTCGTGCTTCGCGAGACTGTTCCAGAGTCGCGGCGATAATCTCGCTACTGACTCCTCGGATTTTCAAGTCCAATTGAATTCCGGTGATACCGACCTGGGTACCAGCGATCTTGAAATCCATATCGCCAAAGTGATCTTCACTGCCCAGAATGTCGGTCAGCAGAGTCCAGTTGTCATCGGATTCCATCACCAGTCCGACCGAGATACCGGCAACCGGGTTGGTGATTGTCACGCCGGCAGCCATCAAAGCCAGAGTCGCACCGCAGACCGAAGCCATTGATGACGAGCCATTGGATTCGGTGATATCCGAGATTACTCGAACGGTATAAGGAAAATCTTCCTGTGCAGGCATCACTGAATTCACGCTGCGTTCGGCCAGAGCACCATGGCCGATTTCGCGACGACCGGGGCCACGAATCGGACGGCATTCTCCAACCGAAAACGATGGGAAGTTGTAGTCGAGCATGAATCGTTTCGAGTATTCGGCTTGCAAGCCATCCACTTTTTGCTCGTCACGCTGAGTTCCCAGAGTGACTGAAATCAACGATTGAGTTTCACCGCGCTGGAACATGGCCGAGCCATGAACTCGAGGCAGCAAATCGATTTCACATTCAATCGGTCGCAATGTTTTGCCATCACGACCATCGCTTCGAACGCCTTCCAGGATCAAATCACGAATCACTTTCTTTTCCAGATCGTGCCAGGCGTTCTTGAATGCGCCTTCTTCAACTGCACCATCTGCATCGGGATCCGGGATGATTTCAGACTTGGCCTTTTCGGCCAGTGAACCGGCGGCTTCGGCACGATCATGTTTGCCACTGATCTGCTGAACCGTTTTGAACTCGTCGTACCAGCGATCTTTCAGCTTGTCGAGCAAGCCATCATCGCCGGGCGCTTCGAATTGTACTTTCTCGTTTCCAACTTTGTCGGCCAGTTCGCGTTGCATGCCGCAAATGTCTTTGATGACCGAGTGCGAATACTCGATCGCATCCAGCATCTCGCCTTCAGGAATTTCCCTGGCAAAGCCTTCGATCATGGTGACCGCTTCTTCGGTTCCAGACACCATCATGTCCAGATCACTTTCCTCCAGCTGATCATGCGTGGGGAAAGGCACCAGTTCACCGTCAATTCGACCGACTCGAACTGAAGCCACCGGAGCGTAGAAGGGGAGAGACGAAACAAAGCATGCCGCGGCGCTACCGTTCATGGCAAGCACGTCGCCATCGGTTTGTTTGTCACTGGACATCACAAAGGACTGGCACTGAACTTCGTCTTTAAATCCTTCCGCGAACATCGGACGGATTGGCCGGTCCATCAGGCGAGCGGTCAAAATTTCTTTGGTCGAAGGACGTCCTTCGCGCTTAATAAAGCCGCCGGGGAATTTTCCAGCGGCGGCAGTTCTTTCTCGGTAATCACAAGTCAGGGGGAAGAAATCTATCCCCGGCCGGGCGGCCCCGGAAGCACAGGCATTCAGCACAACCGTATCGTTGTATTGGACCAAAATACAGGCAGCAGCCTGTTTGGCCAGTTGGCCGGTTTCAAGCGACAACACACCGTCACCGATCTTCTTTTCTACTCTTACTTTCACTTTACTCTCACTCTTTCAAAACAAACAAATTCAAACACCGCAACACAGCAACTACATCTCAAGCAGACATTGCTTGATCTCCACGAATGCGGAGCGGTCAAATTGTGATAGGAGACGCAGCAGACTCGGCTCGCCGGTCACTGCAAACAGGATTCAGTCGACAATCGTTCAGACGACGATCGCGAAACAGAAATACAGAG
>CAZOXC010000692.1:0-2485 GCA_964583205.1 uncultured Pirellulaceae bacterium
GCCACCCAGCAGGGCCAGATCCGCAAGTCATGAACGCCAGGGAAGTCGTGTTCGAACAAGCGTTGTAGTTTGTGCGCCAGGGTCAAAACGTAAACTCGTTCTTCGCCCCAGCTTGCTTGATGCCGATCATCTTCCTCGTCCTCGTCAGGTTCACGCAATTCCTCGGCAGTCGCCAGCCCTAACTTCAACAACTGCTCGTCCAGACGAGTCGTCGCCAAAGGGCCCGGCGGCAATTCGTCCTGACGCGGTACCCGGATCGGTTTGCCCAGCGAACGTGGCAACTCCAACAAGCTTTCCATGGCCTGTATCTTCTCCGCGTGATCGGCGATTCCCAATTGGTTCATCAGGAACACTCCATACAAGGGATGGACGGCTCGAAGTTGCAGCAGTTGAGGCAGGCGTTCAGTGGGCTGGGCAGTTTTCGGGCGGTATTCTGGTTTGGCTTCCTGCTGATCATTCTGTTTGTTGCCGGTGGAGCCCGAGGTTGATTTGTTTCCGCCGGACTTGCCCGCAAGTTGATCCAGCAACGCAGTTGAAAACATGCCGCCCGTTTCTTTCGGCTTCGGTTCAGCTTCGGGTTCCTGCTCAGTTTGCTGGTTGCCGATTGGTGGGAGTGGATCAAGTTCCACATAGCCGGCTCGCCACAGGACGATTAGCGTATCGGTCAGTTGCTTTTGCGCTCGCTCGGCATTTTTCACATCCAGCAAACGCTTGGCAATCAGTTGACGAATCGGCTCGACTTCGGGCGACAGTGTCAGCATGTAAGCCAGCAATCGCCAGGGCAAGTTGCCTCGGCTGGCAAGATCAGCTGGCGGTGACTTGATCAAACGTTCAAACTGCGCCTCGTCCCAATATTGAACTCCTTCTCGACGTTTGGGTTGTTTCTTTTTCAGCTGCTTTTTTGCTTTAAGCAGTCCAGGATCTCTGGTGTCAGCTGGAATTTGATCGAACTTTTCCTGCCAGCGAAGAATCTTGACGTCATCTTCATGCGCCAGAGCGTAAACAAAGCCTTGGTCGTCGAATTGTGGTCGACCAGCTCGCCCGAACATCTGATGGGCCGAACTGGGTTCGATCAATTTCAATTTGCCGGGTGGACCTTTGATGATCGAGGGCAGCACGACACTTCTGGCTGGCAAGTTGATTCCGGCGGCCAGCGTTTCGGTGCAGACACAAACCGAAAGTAGTTTGTCCTGGAACAGTGATTCGACGATGCGGCGATATTTGGGCAGCACACCGGCATGGTGTACACCGATTCCTCTCATCAGGATTTGCTTGAGCTTGGGACCGGCGCCTTCCGACCAGTTGTACTGATCGATAAGGGCAGCAAGTTCTTTCTGTCGATGAGAATCAATGACTTTTTTGCCCTTGAGCAATTCTGCCACGGACCAGCATTGGTCTCGATTGAAGCAGAACACCAGAGCCGGAGTTCGTCGCGCCGATTCTTCGCCTTTGATCATTTCTTCGACATGATCTGGAAGCAGCGAGTCGCCGACCCATTGGTAGGAAAGCGGGACTTTGCGATCTTCGCTTTGCACCAGTTTGACCCGACGTTCATGTTTTTGCGAAAGCCAACTGGTAAATTCCATCGCGTTGCCAACAGTGGCTGAAAGCAACAGCGTTTTCACATTGGCCGGCAGTAGGCCCAGGCCAAACTCCCAGACGATGCCGCGTTGCGGGTCGTTAAAACTGTGGAACTCGTCCATCACCACGGCCCAAACTTCGTTGAAGTCGAACACTTCCGGCTGCAACAATCGATTGAGTAGAATCTCGGCAACGACTACCTGGATTTTGGCCGCCGGGTTAACTTTGCGGTTGCCCGTAACCAACCCCACATCATTTGCCGAGTATCCCCAGCGAACCGCCGACTCCTGCAGTTCGTAAAACTTTTGGTCGGTGAGTGCGATTAAGGGAGTCGTGTAATAGGTTGTCTTGTCAAGCTTCAGCGACTCGAAAACGGCCGCTTCGGCGATCAATGTTTTTCCGGTGCCGGTCGGCGCGCAAACAAGAACTCCTTGTTGCTCGGTGAACCAGGCGAGAAGCGCTTCTTCCTGTACGGGATAGGGATCGAATGGCAGCGAGTCAAAATAAGCTTGTGCAATTTCGTCTCGAGAATTTTGGCTGGGGTCCATCAGTTTGTGAAATTGCCAATTCGGGTATAAGTGCGTTGGATGTCAAAGTTTAACGATCAGGTAATTGGTAATCAAAATAGTTGATATTCAATTTGAATGACAGCTGTCGCGATTTAACGGCGCCCTGATTCACCGGAATGAAATTGAATCGCTTTTTACAGTCTTTGGTAAATTAGTGAACTTGGCATCCGGTTTGCTCGTACTGTTCTTGCTCAAGGAAACGAACAGGTTGTCAAGGAAACGAACAGGTTGTCAAGGAAATCGACATGTCACGAAACAGTTCAGAATCGGGTCAGGCGAATCGCTCACGCAGCTCGCGCCGAAAGCGCAGACATTCCAAAAACAGAATCAAGAAC
>CAZOXC010000693.1:0-2478 GCA_964583205.1 uncultured Pirellulaceae bacterium
ATCATCAGCAGGTTCGCCCGCTACCAGTAAACGCCCCATCTCTTCAGGTCGAAGAGAACCGGACTTTTGATTCATTTGCCGAATAAATTCGATGGTCGAGGCCATTCAAGTATTCCGTTAAGCTTCGTTGTCTGTTGAGCGAAGTTGCTGAAACAACTGCTTCAGGTCAACACGCATGGCGCTGCCAGTCGAAGTTGCTCGCGGTTGTTCCGATTCCGAGTCAACGGATTCGCGTGGCTCTGTTTCCATATGTTCCAGGCGACTGACAGTGATCATGTCACGATCGTCGCTTGATTGTTGCAGTGTCGGCAACTTGATTTCGTCCGATTGGTCCTGAGATATTTGGCTGTATGTCTGACTGTCCTGCAGAGGCGACTCCATGGGCAACGATGGCGTTTGCACATCAAGCTGCTTTTGTGGTGGTGCATCTACGGAATCCTCAGTGGCTACAAATTGAATCTGCTCCGCCGTCGTGAGGATTTCGTCTCCGCTTCCATCCAGGCCCGACAATTCATGCGAAACTACTTGCACAGAACGTTGGTTGTAGTCAGACACAATGTTCGAGTATGTGTCCGCGACAGTTTCTTCCTCGGCAAAATCTTCTTCCAAAGGGTTCGAGTTCGCTTCAGTTGTATCTTCAGCCGCCGGTGAATCCAGTTGCTCCAGCTCGTCCATCAAGTTGTTGACTTCAACCTGCGAGCCCAAATCATTTGCCTCACAGTGTTCTTCACTTGAACCAGCCTGACAATCGTTGCTGCACACTTCGTTGTTCGCACAATCTTTAGTCGCATCCTCATTGCCGGGTGTCACGTATTCCACCAAGTCTTGCGTGCTGGAATTGTCCTCCTCAGTCGGCTCTTCGTTGTCTGGTGCTTCTTCAGTTTCTGCCACTCCAGGCTCCCAGTCATCACCGACCAGCGACTGCGGATCGAACCCGCTGATTCCCGCCTGCTCCTGCTCACTGGAGAATTCTATCACAGCAGGTTCCGAGTTTATTTCTTCCTGAACAGCTTCGTCCAGAGATCCAAACTCGATCACACTGGCAGAATCATAGCTGACTGATTCGCATTGAATCGGGATACACTGCAAGTCCGCCCAGGCACGCCGCACTCGAGCTTCATCGACTTGGTAATGACCATCTCGCAACGTATCCCACATCGCGTGATGACAGATTTGATTGATGGTTCGCGGGACACCGCTGGCCAGTTCATGGGCCGCGTCAAGCGCCGCCGGCGAAAACACTTCTCGACCGTCGCGTCCGCATATCTGCAGCTGCGAAATGATCAGCAAGTGGGTTTCGTCCCGCGTCAACGGATTCAGATAAGTCCGAGCCGTGATTCGTTGATTGAGTGCATCCAATTTGGGGTCGTTAAGTTTCTCTTCCAGAATCGGAGAACCAGCCAACACCAATCGAACCAGCGGCTGACCTGCCCGCACCAGGTTCGTCAACATTCTCAGCTCTTCAATCAAAGTCCGGCAAAGCAGATGGGCTTCATCGATCAGCAACAAGATGCCTTGCGAATGTTCCTCACTTGCCTGGATCGCACCGTTCAGTGCCAAACGCAGCTCGCCATCAGTGTCCCCACCAATCGGCCGCTCCATCTGGTAAAGCAGGTTTTGAAACAACTCCTTCCTGGACTCGAAGCGAGGCGAGGAAAGTTTGATCACCCTGTGCTGATCCTGATACGACTGCTCCAGCTTTTCCAACAACAGCGACTTGCCACAACCCGCGTGACCGATCACCAGAGCGACGCCACTTCCGTTGGACACACAGGCCATCGTTCGGATCAAGGCTTCCTTGAAAGTTGGAACCTTGACGATCAAATCCACGTTAGGCGCGGCTGAAAATGGTGTCTTGTTTATCCCAAAGTGCTCGTGCACGATTGCGTCTCCTACTTTGCCTTAACGGGGCGTGAGCATCCAAATCACTTTGGATATTGCTTGAAATGGATTACTCATCAAAGCCGCAAAGATTTCACTGTTGACCAAAGTGGCGATCACAAGGGCCACCACCAGGAACAGCAAAATGTATTCGAAGCCTTTAAACAGCATTGAAAACCAGCGTTGTTTGGATTCGTTGTGCTGATTCAATGATTCAGTGCTGGTCAGAACGCCAATCGTGGGAACTCCCAGCACTGATTCGGCGTGCTCGGCCGAGCGGATTCTCTGTGTTCGTGACATCGGATCGATTTGCCAGGCAAACACACTACCCAAACCGATTGCCATCAGAAAGATGAACAGCAACTGCTGTGAATTCGGCGCTCCGCCAATCGGATCCGCACTGCTGGCCAACATAATTTTGTCCAAACGGATCAATTCGGAACGCGATGTCAAAGACGACAGTTCGTTGTGAAACTTCTCGACCGAATCAATTTGCGTCTGTGCGTTAAGAACAACCTCTCGATTGATTTGTTCCAGGATTTGCAACGAGGTTTCCAACTCGCCGATGCTGGCGGAATTCGTGGCGGCGTCCAGTTG
>CAZOXC010000694.1:0-2477 GCA_964583205.1 uncultured Pirellulaceae bacterium
GTGCCGAACTGTCCTGGTTCAAGGGCTGCGAAGAAAAACGCTTGATCAATCGATGGTAATGCTCGGCCGATAATTCTTCGGTCGGATGATGACTGGCTGCGCAACCTGAGGCACATACTTCTTCACCATGTGCATGGAATGTAGCTTCCTGGCCATGTTGGTGTTGATCGAAGCCAGCCAGCCAGTTCTGCGAATTCAGAGGAGTCGAGACCGTGTTGCCATAGTCGCGACGAACTGGAATCTCCAGCGGCTCAACCAGGCCCCCATGTTGCTTTATCTGTTCATCAGGATCGACGACAGAAGTCCGCTCGATCTGGTAGGGATTCAATAGAAGTTCGGACCGGACCGTTTCGGGAGGTCCGAAAATCTGCCGAGCCAGCAGGCCCAACAAAATTCCGATTGGAATTAACAACAGTCTGGAAAAAAACGCGCGATTCATACTCTACTGACGAATTTAATCAATTTGAGTTCCGAAATCCGGATTTCAGTAACAATGTCGCCCGCTGTACGATAAGCATATAGTGTTGCGGACACAAAATCACCTTCACCGACCGCATTATTAACGTTAGTTCCAACATTTTTGTCACATAGATTTTGCCTGATTTTGCGAATAATCCCAAATGCTGAGTAAATCCAATAAAAATCGGGTTTCAACGGGACTCATCAGCCCAATCGGCTGTGTGCTTGTTTTCAGATTGGGTGTTCTGCTGGCAACAATCGTCTGGGCAGATTGGGCTTCTTCAAGTGCTGTTGCTCAAGGCGATGATTTGCCCAAGTTCGCATTGTTCAAGTTGAATGCCCATACCGAGCAGGGCGACTGGAACGGTGTGTACGAACTCAAGTTTTCCCCAGATGGAAGATACCTGGCCGCTCGAACTCGAGATCAGATCGTTCACGTCTACGATTTAAATTCTCGACAAATCGTAGCTCAGTTGGACGGCCACGAGGGTTTTGTGAAGGTTGTCGAGTTCACTGCGGATAGTTCAAAATTGATCACCGCTGCCGGCGGCGCGGAAGAGCAGATAAAAATTTGGAACCCCGCCACGGGCCATGAGCTTCTTTCGATCGATGGCGGCGCTCTGCACGTTCGGTTGACTGACAAGAATTTGTTGATCGCCATCAGCGAGAATTTGTGGCGCGAAATAGATCTGAAGACTGGCGAGATTCAGAAGAGTGAAGATATCACTCAGCGTGGCGATACGATTATCGGCGCTGACACGTCAGGAAAAAAGCTGGCTTTGTTTCGCAGTTCGTCCCGAACGGAAACTTACTTGCCAATTCGAATTTATGATACGGAGAATCCGAAGGAGGAAAAAGTTGAGTTAGCCGGTGTCACTTCGCGGCCTCGCAAGACGGTTTTTTCTGGCAACGACGGTTTTGCTGCTGCCATTTATTCTCGAGAAAGCGAAGCCTTTTGCTGGAACTTGAACGACGCCAAACGCAAATTCAAAATTTCGGGCCATGGCGATCAGATTGAAGCCATGCGGTTCTCGAATGACAGTCGCTGGTTGGCTTCTGTAAGTTGGGACGAGACGATCAAACTCTGGGATTTGAATACAGGCGACAATCTGCAAACGCTGTATGGTCACAACTCCCATGTGTGCTCCGTCGAATTTTCGCTCGATGGTCGGCTGCTGGCGACTGGCTCTTCGGGGGCCAACGATTGTTCGATTATTGTTTGGGATTTAGGCAAGGGCCTGTACGAGTCGAAGCTGGCCGAGGCCAGGCACGTCAGCGGCCTGGAATCTGAGAAACTCTGGGAACTGCTGACTGATAAAGATTCTGCGCTGGCGCTGGGAGCGGCGTCAGTGATCATCGAAAACGTTGATGATAATTTTGAATACGTGAAAGCACAAATTGCTGCGATGCTGAACGTCAGTGACGAAGATGAGATTCGCCAACTGATCGAACAGCTTGATTCGCCCGAGTACTCGGAGCGCGAGGAAGCATTTCAGAGCTTGAAACAGTTGCGAACTGTGGCGGAGAATGTTCTTCGCGATGTTCTGAACACCACAAGCTCGATTGAAGTGCGGATCAAGGTCTCGCAAATCCTGGCCATGCCATTACGTCGTCCTTCGCTCAGCGACAAAGAATACCGTCGTATGCAGTTGGTGATTTTCACGATGGAGCGAGTGAACAGTCAGGCGTCACGCGACATGCTGAAAAAAATCGCGCTGGGGTTTCAGCATATCGATATTTCCCGAGCCGCACGTGAGTCGCTCGATCGAATCCAATAACGCAGAATAAGAACATCTGGATTGGCAAAGTTTGCTTTCAACTCATTCAGAATTCACCCGCAAATATCAGGTACCGTGATTTTTCGAGGCTTGATTCACTGGTCGTGGCGGGCCATTACAAATACGATGTGATGATGGCTGATCAAAAACAACACGACTCGTCGCACGAGGAACATCCCTCGCTATCAACGTCGATGTTGTATCAGGTTCAGCAGATGCAACCGGACGCGTGGACTCGTT
>CAZOXC010000695.1:0-864 GCA_964583205.1 uncultured Pirellulaceae bacterium
TTCCTAATCTGCTCGTTAACGCTATAACCTCGATCACCAATCGAGAAATAAATTCTTCCGTCTGGGCCGATCGTTAATCCGTGCAGATCGTGACCCCGAAAAGCAAACCGCACGCCGAATCCGGAATGAACTGCTTCTCGTTGCACCTGCCCATTTGAATCTTCCCGCAATCGATACAAATGCGGAATGCAGGTGTACCAAACGTCATCGCCCACCGACAACACTCCGGCCCCTGTACCGGACTCAGGCGCATTGAATCCATCCGCGAATATTCTCGAATCATCGGCAACACCATCCTGATCACGGTCCTCGAGAATCCGAATCCGGTCATCCTGCTCACTGTAGGTCAGAAATTTGTCCTGCAAGTGCTTACGCATGTAGGCGATTCGGTCTTCAACCGTGATGGCCCGCAGGTCATCATTCAGCCACTCGGGATGATTCCGGTTATCTTCGACACCATTTTCCTGCCGAAACGATTCGCACACGAAAACTCTACCGAATCGATCAACGTCAATAGACACCGGGTTGGCCACCAGTGGTTCGGCCGCGAACAAACGGGCCGTCACATTTTCAGGATAAGTAATCGCGGCCAGCGCGATTTCACCTTCATCATTGGCCTCGGCGATCTTCGGCGGTTGCGGCGCCGGGTAATCCTGTTGCCCGAACGCGACATTGCTTGAAGCCAACCAACATCCAGTCAACCAAAAACAAATCCAACAAAATTGTATTTTCATCGTGATGATAGATATCCGTATTATCAACTAATTTTCGATTTGATCTGATTCTGCCTGAGCCCCGGAAGGATCAGCCGATTGGTCTGGCGAATTTTCAAGTTCGTCGATCATTTGTTGAACTTGCTCCAAC
>CAZOXC010000695.1:874-2476 GCA_964583205.1 uncultured Pirellulaceae bacterium
TCTTCATCCCGATTGAAATTGATCGAGCTTTGCAGAATTTGAATCGCCTTGTTTTTATCTTGCTCGGCAATTCGTTTGGCCTGTTCGATGCGTTCTCGGATGGCCTGGCGATTGGCTAAGACTCGATCTTCGTACTCGGCTCGGAAATTTATCAGATAAGCATTGGCGGTTCCGATGCATCTGGATTCCTTTTCAGTTAATTCGGTCGATATATCGTGGTAATTGACAAAATCCTCCAGCTCCTCTGAATAGCCTTCAGCATCCAACTCAAACTCGGATATCACGGCCAACAGACCTTTTTCAAGATCGTTCAAACTGGAGCGAGTCTTTGAACGAAGTGTTTTCACATGAACTTCGGCCTCGGCAAAACTCAACCACCGTTGAATCTGTTCGTGCCTCTCGTGTTCCGGGTACCATTTGGAAAATTGACGCAATTCGTCCCGCACGCTGAACAATCGATCGCGTTCACCGTCGATTTCTTCCAACAATTTCTCTGCCGGGACTTTTTTCAGCACAGAAAAGTAAATCCCGGTCCCCATCAAGCCAAGCACAACGCAAAGCGCCAGCACAATCGGCCAGATCTTACCGGTTGGAGCAACATACTCCTCTTCATCATGTACTTTTTTTCTTACCTGTTCGGTGACTGGACTAAAATAATCAGGTTGTCGCATGACTGCTTCAGCCGAACTTTCAGAATCGGCAGAATCCATCGTCGCGTTGTTTGAAGAATCCTGCTGACTCATCGCAGTGGCTTGCTTGCCAACCAACGGTTTCGAAATGCGAGTTGCAGATGACACCGGGCCAGGTGACGATTCACCCGTCGAAAAATCAGTGTCCTTTGAATCAGATTCCGGAACGATGTAGGTTTTGGCTTCCGAGTAGGATTTGAGCTCCTGTTCCAGAGCTTCAATCCGATTGGTCAGAGCAAGTGCAGTCTGGATTCGTTGTTCAGGATCTTTTTTCAACAGATGTTCGATCAAGTCGCCGATCGGTTCAGGCACGTCCGCTACTACTTTATCGATCCTGGGAATCTCAAAGTTCTTTACTTTGTCAAAAGCGCCGTCGATCGTCAGACCCGACATCGGCGGCTTCCCTTTCAACAACGAATACATCACGATGCCTAACGAGTATAAATCGCTCCGCGCGGTGGCCGGTTTTCCTTTCAATTGCTCAGGTGCCATGAAGTCCATCGTGCCCACAATGTTTCCATCGCCCGTGAGTTGCGACCCACCAAAGGTCTTGGCAATTCCGAAGTCGGTGATCTTGATGACGTCGTTTTCATCAATCAGCAAGTTGCCCGGCTTCAAATCCCGATGCACAATGCCGCGATCGTGAGCATGCCGCAATCCGGCAGCAGTTTCCGCAGCAATCTCAATCACCTCGTGACTGCGAAACTGGTAGCCGGTCTTCTGTCGCTGAAACAGACTGTTGCCCGGCACCAACTCCATGGCGAAAAATAAATTCCCGTCTTCCTGACCAAAGCTGAGAATTCGAACGATGTTCGGATGATCGAGCTTCGTGAGCGTATCGATCTCCGATTCGAATCGTTTTCGAAAGTGCTCATCAAAAGAATAGACTGGCGAGAGGGCTTTGACTGCGACC
>CAZOXC010000696.1:0-2475 GCA_964583205.1 uncultured Pirellulaceae bacterium
ATGAATTCCTGGGGGTCGAGAAGTTCGTCGATGTTGACGGTGTCGAACGCACTGTCGTTTTTCAGGCGTTCGATTAAATCATTGGGTTTACCTTCCAGCTTTACTGCCTGGGCCGCTGCCTGGCTGTGGCTGCGAATGGATTCGTGTAATTCCTGTCGATCTCCGCCATTGGCTACAGCCGCCATCAGGATGTTTTCGGTTGCCATGAACGGCAATTCTTCCAGCAAGTTCTTTTCGATCACTTTTTCGTACACGACCATTCCTTGACTGACGTTTTGCAGCAGGATCAAGACCGCGTCGATCGCCAGGAAGCCTTGCGGAATGATCAAGCGGCGGTTGGCGCTGTCGTCAAGTGTTCGCTCCAGCCATTGTGTGGATTGGGTATGGGCGGCCGAAGATTGCAGGCTGGTCACGAAACGGGACAACGAGCAAACTCGTTCACAACGCATCGGATTTCTTTTGTATGCCATCGCCGAGGAACCGATTTGTTTGGCACCGAAGGGCTCTTCGATTTCTTTGCGGTTGGCCAGAATTCGGATGTCGGTCGCCAGCTTGTGTGCACTTGATGCAACCCCGGCCAACGCATCGATAAACTGGCCGTCGATTTTTCGGGTGTAGGTTTGTCCGGAAACTGGATGAGAGTCTGTGAATCCCATTTTCTGGCATACCAATCGGTTGAGTTCCAGAACTTTCTGGTGATCACCATCAAAAATTTTCAGGAAACTGGCTTGCGTGCCAGTCGTGCCGACCACGCCTCGAAATTTGATATTGGCCAAGCGGTGTTCAAGTTCAACCAGATCCAGCAACAGGTCGTAGGCCCACAGAGTGGCTCGCTTGCCAACGGTGGTCGGCTGAGCTGGTTGCAAGTGGGTCATGCCAAGGGTCGCCAGGTGGGCGTGTTGGCTGGCGAATTGAGCAAGCTGATGAATCACGACCGCCAATTGACTGGCGACTCGTTGAGTGGCCTCGCGCAACAGGATCAAGTCGCAATTGTCGGTGACATAACAGCTAGTCGCGCCAAAGTGAATGATTTCTTTTGCCGTGGGACAAGCGTCACCGAAGGTGAGGACATGAGCCATCACATCGTGCCGCCGTTCTTTTTCATAACGAGCGGCAAGTTCAAAATCGATGTTGTCCAGGTTGGCTCGCATCTCATCAAGCTGCTGATCGGAAATCGCCACTCCCAATTGTTGTTGAGATTCAGCGAGAGCCAGCCAAAGTCTGCGCCAGGTACTGAATTTGCGTTGAGCTCCGAATAATTCCGACATTTCGTCCGAACAATATCGAGCAATGAGAGGGTTTTGATAGAAGCGTTGACTCATCGATAAGCGATCCACTGTGTGATAAAGCCTAAAGTTATCATTTGCACAAAGAGGCAACTAGGTGCAGGCATTTGCCGATCAGGATTTTGCCGAACGTAATCTGTCAGGCGAACTGATAAAGTGTCCGTTGATTGGATGGCTTAAATTCGTCAGAGTGTTGGTTAACTTGCCGAGAATCGACTTGATTGACCGAATTGCAAATGACGCAAATCACCGTGGCAATGTGAACTGGATCTCTACAGTCTGGTCAGATAGGGGTGGATTTAGAATAAAATGCTGGATTTGCGGGCGTTTAACAGCTTTACCGAAGGCAAATAAATCGGTTAGTATTAATCAGACAAGGTATTCGGGATTATAGAGAATTGTCTGTCAATTCAATTTGGCTGATAGCACTAATGCTGAATTGACGATACGAGGAATACGGGCATCGTCGACTCTATAGTCCGTGTGCGGCGAAAGGGATTTGGGCACCATAGGAGCGATCAAATGATCCATCGTTTTTCCGCAGTTTCGGCTGCGTTTCTTCTTAGTATATTTCTGGTCGAGTTTTGCTCAGGGCAAACCAAGCAGCATAGTGAATTGCTGCTTCCGTCTACGACTCGCGCCTGGATTTCGATTCCCGAAATCGACGATCTTGTTGACGCGGTTGAGGAAACATCATTTGGTCAGATGCTGGAAGACGAAAACATTTCGCCCTTCGTCGATGACTTGATGGAGCAGGTTCGCGGCTGGCTGGATGAGAAGAATATTCAGTTCGGTCTGAAAATCGAAGATGTTCAAAACGTCCATTCCGGTGAAGTCTGCGTGGCCGGTATTTTGAAAACTGAAGGAGGCATTCAGCACTCTTCAGTTCTGCTGATCGACATCACCGATACCCGCGGAGAAGCCCAGGAATTGTTGGAAAAAATTGCCGAGACTCTGGCTGAGCGAGGCGCTGAGAAAGAGAGCCTGCAAATTCACGGTGTCCAGGTCAACAAGTGGACCTTTGAGCGCCCGAGTCCCCTGACAGGTAAAGAACATGCCTTTCACGCACTCGCCGGCGACTGGATGGTCACTTGTGACAACGAAAATACCATGTCCGATATTATCGAACGGATTGGCGCTGCCGATGCTTCGGAAGCCACAACGCTGGCCGAATCTGATGTGTTTAAGC
>CAZOXC010000697.1:0-2472 GCA_964583205.1 uncultured Pirellulaceae bacterium
TCGAACTTCTATCTGTTTGATAATCTGATCCACCTTGCTTTTGGTCGATTCGCAACTTGCGCAATCTTCCGCGTGGATCTTCTGATGCCGGAGGCGGACTTGCACGTTTTCCAAAGGCCACTTTTTGTGTTCGGCATACATTTTCAAAGTCATCGACGTGCAGGCTCCCAGTGAAGCCAACAATAAATCGTATGGCGTCATGCCCAGATTTTGACCACCGACTGAAACCGGTTCGTCCGCCAGTATATTGTGATCGACAGTGGAAACTTTATTGGTGAAGCCATCAATTTGCGCAACCAACACTTCGTCGCCTGTTGGGCCAACTTCACTTTGATTCTTGTTGGCCGTAGCCTGAGTCAGGTAACGCTGTGTCCAGGCCGCGATGCAATCGGCGACATAACTGGCGTCCTGTTGGTTGGTCAGCAAGTGATCGGCACCGTCCAGCGCAATAAAACTCTTGGGGTGCTTCAAGCTTTGAAAAATCAATCGCGCCTGGTCAATATCGACGAGTTGATCCTGTGGCGAGTGGAAAACCAGGCAAGCCGTTCCAGGTTTCGGGTTCGCTTCCAGCAAGCTTGCGTCTCTGACGTCATCGACGAATTGCTTTTCGATTGTAAATTCTCGCCCTGCCAACTGGATTTGCAAAACACCCTTGGATTCGATTTCGGCGACTTGATCTCCCAACAGTTTGGTTACATGTTCTGGCTGCGCTGGAGAGCCGATAGTGCAAACGGCTTGGACGGAATCAATTCTGGAAGCGGCGTGCAAACAGGCGGTGCCACCCAGGCTATGGCCAATTAGCAGCGATGGCGATTCGTACTGTTCCGCAAGCGCTCGTGCAGCAGCTTCAATATCCGCGAGATTCGTCGAGTAATTCGTATTCGAAAAATCACCTTCGCTGTTTCCCAGACCGGTGAAATCGAAACGCAGAACAGCGATTCCCAGACTTCCCAGACTGCGGCTGATTCGCGAAGCCGCTTTGACGTTTTTGCTACAGGTAAAACAGTGAGCAAAAATCGCAAAGGCAACCGGAGAATTCGGCAGCTCAAGTCGCCCGGAAAGCGTTTGCTGCCTGTCGTTTTGGAAATCGAATTTGATGGAATTCATAACAGACTCGAAATTGGGCTCTAGGAATCATTTCGGCGGACGCTTGAATTTCGCAGACAAACGTCCACAAAAAAAGCCCGGTTACCCGGGCATTGTTGAGCGAGTTAGTCTGCTATCCTTTTTTTTCCAACTCTTCGTCGCCGAGTTCGTCCTCGTGCATCCAGTATTTCAGAATCGGTGACAACACCAGACAGATCACGCCAGAGATAATCGCTGATATCGCAATCAGTTTAAACACTTCCCCATAGACATTGACCGTGTCCAATGGGATTGGGATCGTCGAATCGCCGCCACCTTCCGAGACGCCCGTAAACTGGGCAATGATCGCCGCCAGAAACTGCGAAAACGCGGTCGCCAGGAACCAGGTTCCCATCACGGTGCTGACCAGGCGAGTTGGCGAAAGTTTGGTGACCATCGACAAGCCAACTGGTGAAAGGCAAAGTTCACCTGTGGTCTGGAACAGGTAGCCGAACACAAGCCAGACCACCCACACCATGCCTTCTCCATTTGCCGAAACAGCACCGTACCAGAAACAGGCAAAGCCCAATCCAAGTTGGATCAATCCCAGGGCAAATTTCACAGGCGTACTTGGCTCAATTCCCATCTGATTCATAAAGCCCCAAAGTACGGTGAACACCAGTCCAAAGATCAAAATGAAAATCGGATTGATACTCTGGAAAATCGAAGCGGGAATTTCCGAACCACCCAGTGAGAGTCCTTCGTTTTGCTGGGTGAACTGCCAGTTAATTGTTTTTTCTTCCAGCGGAAGATCATTGGACTTGTTAACGTATTCGCGGAAATAGGTCAGACCCGTCATGGTAAGACGCTTGTCTTTTTGAATGGCGGTGACAATTTTCTCCACGTTGACTCGGTCAACAAGCTGTCCCACCAAAGTCGCCTTGGCTTCATCAGTTTCAGCAAACGCACTCAAGATGGTTGAGCCATTTACTGCCTCTTCGACGGATGCCTTAAGTGCTTCTTCGGCGGCCTTTTTGGCTTCGCGGTCAGCCTGCTTTTCTTCAGGAGTCTTAACGACTTCTACAACTTCGGCGGCTGCGTCGGAATCCGCATCGGGTTCCTCGGCAGGCTTCACCTGCGCCCAGATTTCGGAAATGATACGATCTTTCTCAGCATCAACTGTCGCATCACTCTCTGCACCATACTCGCGCTCTTCGATTTTGTTTCGCTCGACAAGTCGAACAAGCTTAATCAGGCGATCGTACATTTCCGAATCGCCATTTTCGTATCCCAGGAACTCCTGGGTCAGCACTGGCATCTCTTTGAGCGCTTCGTCAGTCGTTTCCATCGGAATGGATAGCTGTACAGTTTGTCCGAAATCTTCGCTACCAATCTGCTTGGTTTCAC
>CAZOXC010000698.1:0-2464 GCA_964583205.1 uncultured Pirellulaceae bacterium
ACGTTGGAAGTTCAACCAAAGTTGTAGTTGATGGAAAAAAGTTCAACCTCGACATCAGGGCAGATGGCGGCGTGATTATGTGCCCCGATTCGATTCATCCTACAAGCAAAAAAATCTACACCGAAATGGAGCCATGGTCTCTTGAGCTTTTGGAGCAAGCTCCTGTCTATGATCCAAGTTGGCTGAATGTTAATTCTTCGAAAAAGACTTCCGTATTGATCAATGCCGAATTCGACCTCATCGAATCGGTTGAAATGTCAGTCGATGAGCGAGAGACAATTGCCTCAGAATATCTGGCAGGTGTAGAAGGCACGAAGGAAGGTAATGGCGCTGAGAGTCGTGTGTTTGCATTGACCATGGAGGTTCTCTTTGGATTTGGGTTACCTGCGGATAAGGCACTGGCCTTGCTGAGCGAATGGGGACAACGCAAAGATCAGCTTGACCAACATGGCAGTTGGTATCCTTGGGAAGAAAGCGACCTGCAACGAAAAATTGACTGTTGCCTAAAAGAATCCTATCGAGGCAAGGTTGGCGACAAGCTCATTCGAGTTTTAGATCCAAAAAATCATCTCAAAATTGCCAAGCTATTTTTCAAAAGCCAGTACAACGTTGACAATCACGGAACTCTGGCTCATTTCCACGACAGGTTTTACGAATGGAATGGCAAATGCTACCAACTTGTTATCGAAACTGATATTCGATCACAGATTTACGGCTGGCTCGAAAAGTGTCATGTGCGCGTCAAAGACAAGGATCAAGAAAAACTGGTCGGTTTCGCTCCGAATCGCAACATTGTCTCTGGAGTTGTCGATGCCCTAAAAGCAATCGCAAATCAGTCGTCGAATCTGACAATGCCCTGCTGGCTCGATGGAGGCAACAACAAGGACATCATCGCCTTCGACAATGGTTTGTTCGGTGTTGAATCGAAACAATTGTCCAAGCACGCGCCTTCATGGTTTTCGGTGAACTGCCTTCCTCATGATTATGATCCTGAAGCTAACTGCCCTGAATGGACGCGGTTCCTGAATCAGGTCTTGGATGAAGATGATGAGCGGATCAAAACGCTTCAACAGTGGTTCGGTTACAACCTGATTGACGACATCGACCAGCATAAATTTGTTTTGCTGTATGGGCCACCACGCAGTGGGAAGGGAACAATTCTTGGTGTTCTGTCGGCACTACTTGGTGAACATAATGTTGCGCATACACCCTTGTCTGAACTTGGTAGCGAATTTGGCCTTGAGCCCTTGGTCGGAAAAATGGCATTGCTGATTGATGAAGGTCATCTGGGTAAGTTCAGCAATGGATCTCGAATCGTTGAAAGAATCAAGTCAATTGTTGGTGGCTCGAATCAAATGATTAGCCGAAAAAACATACCGAATTTACCGAATGTAAAGTTGTCAGTTCGATTCACGATGGCGATGAACGAGATTCCTCGACTTGCCGATTCTTCGAACGCTCTTGCCACTCGAATGATTGTAATTCCTGTTTTGAATTCTTACGTTGGCAAAGAAGATCTTAAATTGTCCAAACGGTTGTTGACCGAGATGTCTGGCATTACTAACTGGGCTTTGAAAGGTCTGGATTCCTTGAAAAATCAAGGTTTGCTTATCAATCCTTCGGCTGGAGAAGAAATCCTACGTGAGTTTGGCGACTTGTCTTCTCCAATTTCATCATTTGTTAACGAATGTTGTTTGGTTGGGACTGAAAGGTCTGTTGTTAAAACTAATTTGCAGTTGGCTTGGAAAAATTGGTGTAGCGACAATGGTCATCATGCTGGAAGTAACGCCGACTTCAGCAAAAAGCTAAGGTCTGTTGTTCCCCGACTGACAGAAAAGAGGCCAACTGTTTCAGGAAAACGAATTCGAGTTTTGCATGGTGTCGGTCTTAACAACGACGCCATCGACAGCGTCAAAACTATTAAGCTGGTTGGTTAATAGGAATTGTCCAAGTTAGTGTCCAAGCAAAGAGGTTTGCTTGGACACTTTTGGATTCGGTTTTTCATGTGTTTTCTTTTGTTGTCCAAGCTGTCCAAGCTGTCCAAGGTAAATTCAAATTCATTTAGAAAGTTTGGAAGTAAGAATGAAAAAAAAGTAAACTGAAGGTTGAGCCCTTGGCCAGCTTGGACACAAGTTTTCTATCCCACAGGAAACGACGGCGGTGACGAAAGAGTGAAGCAAGAGAAACCCTGTTCAGACACTAGAACTTTTTACGTGCCATGTCCTGCGCAACTCCACATCATTCGAACTGTACCGACTCCAGCACCATGACAGCTTCCTCAGGATTATCAATTTGATATTGGCTGCTTACTAATTCGGACAGTCACGTGCAAGAAGTTTGATCGAAGGAGAACCACGCTACCCAACCAGCAATGGCTCCAGACTGAATGTTGACTACCGCTCAAACTTCAATTTAGTTTGCTGCCTTCGAGACTTTGCAAACAAGTGAAATCATCTTATTAAAT
>CAZOXC010000699.1:0-2460 GCA_964583205.1 uncultured Pirellulaceae bacterium
TTGAGGACTCGGGGCTACGACTGCGAAAATCCCTCGTGGACCTGCAAGACTGTGAAGCCCGCGTCAACTGCCATCCAGACGACCGAACAGAAACATAGCGCAGAGGCATTTTATATAACGTAAGCGGAAAGTAGGAGTTGGTCGTTCATTTAACGAGGTGTTGGAAAAGTTCTTAGAGGAGAATTCAAAACCGAAAAAAAATTCGTAGCACCGGCTCAGGCGAAATCTGATGAATTCGACTGAAACCGGTACTGCGAATATGGGTTTCGAAAGGCTCTTGGAAAACTAATCGACCGGGAAGCCGCGTTTGCGAAGCAGTGCCGAGGTGTCAACATCGCGTCCACGAAATCTGCGGAAGCCTTCGGCCGGATCAATCGTGTCGCCGACCGAGAAGATAAAGTCATGCAGCTTTTTCGCGACATCTTTGTCGTAGTACGAACCAGCTTCTTCAAACACTTCAGCGGCGTCCGCAGTCAATGCATCCGACCACAAGTAGCTGTAGTAGCCAGCCGAATATCCATCGCTGGAGAACAGGTGGCTAAAGTGTGGCGTGCGGTGACGCATCACGATTTCCGTTGGCATGCCGATTGCGCCAAGTGATTCTCGTTCGAATTGGTCAGGATCAATTTTGATGTTGCCTGCCAGGTGCAGTTTCATGTCAATGAGTGCGCTTGCCAGGTACTCAACGGTTTGAAAACCCTGATTGAAGGTGGCTGCGTTTTCGATCTTGTCCAACAATTCTTTAGGCAATGGTTCGCCGGTCTCGTGATGCACAGCGAACTTGGAGAGAATTTCGGGCGTCGACAGCCAGTGCTCGTTGACTTGCGAGGGGAACTCGACATAGTCACGAGCCACAGAAGTACCGGCTTGAGATGGGTAGTTGCAGTTACTGCACAATCCATGCAGGGCGTGTCCGAATTCGTGGAACAGAGTTACTGCATCGTCCCAGGAAATTAAAACGGCTTCGCCATCTTTGCCTTTGATGAAATTCGAATTGTTGGAAACGATTGGAGTGATTGCCGATCCCAGGTTCTGCTGGATTCGGTAGGCCGTCATCCAGGCACCACTGCGTTTCCCATCCCGAGCATAGGGATCCAGATACCACAGTCCGACATGTTCGCCGTCACGAGTCACTTCCCAGACTCGGACATCCGGATGGAACACGGGAACGTCATCGACCAGTTCGTACTCGAAACCGTAAATCTGCGTGGACGCCCACATCATGCCTTCGATGAGTTTCTCAAGCTGCATGTAGGGTTTGACATCATTGAAATCGAGATCGTATTTGGCTTGGCGAACCTTCTCGGCGTAGAAGCGGTAATCCCAGGGCTCAATTTTCATGCCCAGCCCTTCTTCGTCGGCAATCTTCTGCATGTCGGCCACTTCTTCGTGGACTCGAGCGACGGCCTTCGGCCAAACAGCCATCATCAAATTCATGGCGTTTTCAGGCTTCTTGGCCATCTGTGGTTCCAGACGCCAGTGAGCATGAGTTTCGTAACCCAGCAAGACCGCTCGTTCGGCTCGCAGCTTCAAAATCGTGGAAATGATTTCGTTGTTATCGGTTTCGTCGCCGTTGTCGCAGCGATTGTAATACGTTGTCCAAACTTTCTCTCGCATTGTGCGATTGGTGGAATTTGTCAGGAACGGTTCCATGGACGAGCGAGTATTGTTGATGACCCAGAATGGCCCCTGCCCTTCCAGCTTTTCATTCTTGGCATACTTTTCACCGGCAGCCGCCATGGCGTCGATCAAGCTTTCCGGAAGCCCGCCCAATTCACTCTTGTCCGTGATGACAGTGACTTTCCCTTCGTCCGCCAGAACATTTTGGCTGAACTTGGTAAATAGTGACGCCAACTGCGCGTTGATTGTGGAAAGTTTTTTCTTTTGTTCGTCGTCAAGTTTAGCACCCTGGCGAACAAAATTTTTGTAGTAGTCTTCGACAAGTCGTTTTTGGGCAACGTTCAAACCATCCTGACCATTGTTGTAAACATGCTCGACACGCTCGAAAAGTTTTTTGTTCTGCATGATCGAGTCATTGTGTTTCGAGAGCTTGGGCATGATGCCGGTTTCGATATCGCTGAATCCATCGCGGTTCAAATTCGAGCTGTACACGAAAAAGATGTTTGCCACACGAGTTAGTGTGTCACCGGCTTTTTCCATGGCGACGATCGTGTTTTCGAAATTGGCTGTCTCAGAACTGTTGGCGATCGCATCGTAATCTGCGGTTGCCAACTCAAATGCAACTTCGAATGCTGCCGGGAAGTCGTTTTGGTCGATGAGTCGCCATGGTGGAACGCCACCGTAAGGGCCATCCCATTCTTTGAGCAGAATACTGTTTGATTTCACTTTGGCGTCCTCTTGTGCTTGAACAACGATGCCTGACGCTGCAAAAATCAGGCAGAATACTAGCGAAAGACCGAGCCATGATCGGTGACTTCTATTCATGTGGTTTTCCTCAGG
>CAZOXC010000700.1:0-2456 GCA_964583205.1 uncultured Pirellulaceae bacterium
CTCATGAGCCGCACAACAATTAATTAAACGACTAATTGTCGCATTAAACGAAATGGGAGTAAATACTGTAGGTGCTGGGTGAGTTTGGGCAATTGAAATTTCTCAACTTGGGTAAAACTACTCAATTTGGAAAATTTCGTGGTGGCGACTCGCTTAAGCTTGGACACTTGGCCAAAAATTGCCCCAAAGAAGCGCAGCGCTGAAGAGTGTTGATGAAAAATCAATCAACTTAAATAGCCGCTAGAGATAAAACGATGGTCGATTGTCAGATCGGTTCCCAATCAGCTGATGATCCAGGACAACAGATGCTCAAATCTGCAAATGCCTCGATCTACAAAAGCCTGTATCTGCAGAAGCTACCTGGGAAATCCAATCAGCAATGATCGGCAACGATCAATCTTCCTAGTTTGAAGGAAGGCGTGCCAAGTACCGGCTGGCAACTTGCTGACGAATCAACTCGAAAAACTCGGGCGAACATACCCGATCCTGACATTCGGCACTCAAACCAGACAAACTTGACTCCCAAGTATCCACAGTCGGCAACTCCATCTCGATCCAATTCCGATCGTTGCGTTTTATAGATAACTCCGGAAGCTCAACCCGATTCGGTTTAACGATGGTGACTTGAACTCGACTGGCCTGGATATCAGCCCCACTCGGCTGGTTGGAATTCAAGAAACTGATGCGTAACTCGCCGACCGACTTGGTATTGGATGACGTCTGCCTTGTATCCGACTGGAATACCGCATCCGCCACGTCACTGACGGGTGCGGAAGGTGAATCTGAATGCAGGCGGTCAACGGGGCTGGGAACGGACAAAGTCTGCAATTTGGCAACCGAGGTGTAAATCACAGTCGTTTCCAATCTTTGGTGTCCCAGCAGCTTTTGAATGAAGCGAATATCGGTTCCGTTCTCCAGCAAATGGGTGGCGAAGGCGTGGCGCAAAGAATGAGGCGTTACTTGTTTGCTAACATTGGCCAGTCGAGCAACGTCGCGAACTATACGCTGAATCGTGCGTGGCGAGATATGGCGTCCTGGCTGGCCTTTCCGAAACTTTTTCCGAGTCAAAAATATGAATTTTTCGCCAGAATTTTCTTCACCAGATTCTTTACTCAATGCCATCAACACGGTTCGGAACGATTTGGGCAGCATAACCATGCGGTCGCGATTCCCTTTTCCTTGCACGACTCGAATGGTGTTCCTGTCAAAATCCAGATCCATCCATCGCAATCGAGCTGCCTCACTGACTCGCAAACCCGCCGCGTAAATTATTCCAATCAACAATTTGTCATCAAAGCAAGTCGCTGCACAAAGCATTCGTTTGATTTCGCTTTGACTCAAAACTACCGGCTGACGTTTGGATTTCCGAGGAGTCTCCAGTCCCAACGTAACGTCTCGGCCACAAAATTTGTCAAACGATGTTCGAATGGCGGCCAGGTTAATCGCAAGCCAGGATGATGACGCGCCGCCATCGACCAGAATTTCCAGGTAGCATCGTACATGCTCAACAGTAACCTTGTGCGGGGCATTCCCGAACCAGCGCAAGAAGCAACGCAGTGCCGACAAATAGGACTTGATCGTCCTTTTCGAGTAGTACCGAATCTTCAGTTCACGCTGTACGCAACGAACGAATTCCGCTGTGGATGGAAAACCTCGGACAATCGGATGGCATGTAGTCAGCCGGTAGTCCAGCGCCGACTCAGGACGATGGCGTCCTCGAGCAATTCGATAGGGTTCGCCGGTGTTGTAAGTGTGATTAGATTTGCGCACGACAGTCTCCAGTTAAGAGTGTCGGATCCATCTTCCATTACACATCCCTGCAAGTGGACATTTTTACACAACCAACAACCCTTGAGAATCAGGCGCAGCAATTTACTGTCGGCCCAAAGAACGATGAACAATTCCACGGTTTTTGCAGGATTATCCGTGGTTTTGCCTCAAGCGAGAGTTTTTGCCCATTTCACAAACAGCATTTATTTTTCGGCATCGTTCTTCTACTGCGTGGCCGGTTTACACAAATTTGCGTCGGATCGCTGAAACAATTGCCTTCAGGATTTCGCGGCTGTGAAAAAGTCGCCGTAGGATTTCAATTCCACTCGATGGTCATTTTGCGTGGCCAGCAAAATACTGATGCCAGGGTTTTGTTGGCACAATTCCATTACTTCTGTTTCGGTCATCAGGCAGACGGCGGTGGCCAGTGCGTCGGTGCTGGCCGCCGAGTTCGTTACAACGGTCGAAGAAATATGGTTCTCAGCAGGTCGTCCGGTTCGAGGGTCAATAATGTGGCTGAGTTTTGTGCCTTGATGAAAGAACGCTTGCCGCGACGAACCGGAAGTGCTCAAGCACAAATTGTCCAGCAACAATTCTTCCAAACGAGTTTCTGAATGTTGGGGGTGCGAAATTCCGACTCGCCACCCTCGCTCTCCCTCCGCCAAGTTCGCTTGATCACCCAACGC
>CAZOXC010000701.1:0-2453 GCA_964583205.1 uncultured Pirellulaceae bacterium
GTGTAACCAATCGTCACCCGAGTTGCGGCATTGTCAACTTCTGGAATGGGTTCGTGGTTAAAATAGTCTCGAGCTTTCTGCGAACCCATACCGCTATGCGGCACGATCAGATTCGAATTGAGCTTTTTCCATCGTAACAAGACTTTGTTACGCCCTCTTTGAAGCAAGATCATACGCACATTCGGAAGCCCACAATGTGTTATCTGCGCCCCAAACGCGTCGGATTCAACCTGTCGGAATTCCTCGATCGCAAGTGCAACTGCATAGGCCTGCAACATACTGGGCTTCACGGTCGGTGATTGCTCGATGCTCGCTCGATAATCTTCATCGACACAGGATACATAACGATGAAATGACAGAATGTAGGTTTCCGCAAGGGAATCCCAATAAGGGCGAGTAATAGATTCCACGACGCGTCGGCTCAATAAATTCGGGCGTGGGTCAAATAAAGCCTGTTGCCTAGACGTCATGAAATGCACCAATCCCTACAGTAAACGTTAATTTTCGTGACAAAAGTTCCTGATTTTTATTCCGGCATTCCATTTTTGTCAAGCTAAGAATCTTGATTTTTTGGCACTTCTTTGACTTCTTGTCACCTATTATTTAATATTGAGTCCAATAATCAACCGAAAAACAGAATAGTTCGTGAAAAAATCACAGGTGGCAAATGCTGATTGACTTTACAGTCGAAAACTTCCGCTCGTTCAGGGACGAGGCCTCGCTCAATATGATCGCGGGGGCCAAATTCAAGGATCATCCGAAGCATTGCGTCGATATTGGGGAAACCGGAAAGCAAGTCTTGAAGACCGGGCTAATATTCGGTGCAAACGCATCCGGCAAATCCAACTTGGTCAAAGCTATCAGTTTCGCGCGTGATCTGGTTGTCCTCGGGTCTGGTGCAATCAAGAAGATTGCGATGAACCAGTTTCGATTTCTTGAAAGTGAAACGGAGCATCGTCCGTCGACTTTTGACTTTCGATTTTTGGTTGGAAAGCGACTGTACCAATACGGTTTCTCTCTCAGTGACGAAGAAGTCACCAGCGAATGGCTTTCGGCAACCAGCGAGTCTGGTCGAGACATCGACATCTTCAACCGTGAGAAGCAGGAAGTTGAAATCGGCAACCTGAAGACGTTTGGGGAGGCAGCCTCGGTTTCACACGAGGCACTAAAGGCCTTGAAGCAGCTAGGAGTTCGGTCAAA
Organism: uncultured Pirellulaceae bacterium; assembly: GCA_964583205.1. Taxonomy (GTDB): domain Bacteria; phylum Planctomycetota; class Planctomycetia; order Pirellulales; family Pirellulaceae; genus CALMEE01. The sequence continues at coordinate 1,201 of CAZOXC010000701.1, forward strand.
TCAACTCCTGCTCAACAAGGTTGTCGACTTGGACATTCCAAAGCGGGGGAAGCTATTGCATTCAGCGTGCTGGTGGTTCACCGACTGCCTGACCATCATTGAGCCGAACTCCAATTTTGCGGCACTGTTGACGCTGCTGAATTCGGATCCCGACTTTTGCAAGTTTGCTGAAAAGTTCCTTGAGACAGCAGGCACTGGCATTGGTAGCCTTACCGTCGAGACAGCAGACATTGAATCGGATCGGCTCCCTTCTGAAATCGTCGAGTCACTTCAATCGGCGGGCGAGTTGGAAGACGCGACTTTTCCGTTGGGTGCGGGAAGTGATTTAAGTATCGACATTGAAGATCCTACCAAGATCGTGCGGCGGAACCTGATGTCCGGCCACAAGGTCGGCAAGTCAGAATACAAGCTCGCGTTTTCGGACGAATCCGACGGCACACAAAGATTTCTAAACCTGTTACCCGCGTTGTTCTACTTGAGCAATGAATGTCACGTCTTTGTGATTGACGAACTTGATCGAAGTTTGCATCCGATGCTCTCGCATCGCCTGCTCAAATTTTTCACCGAGGCATGTCCCGGCAAGTGCCAACAGATGATCGTGACGACTCATGAAACCCACTTGCTGGATTTGGAGCTGCTTCGACGAGATGAAATTTGGTTTATGGAGAAAGATGCTGACCAGCAATCGAGTCTGATTTCTCTTGCCAACATGAATGTCCGCAAGGATATGCGGATCGAGAAAGGGTATTTACATGGCCGGTTCGGCGGCGTCCCTGAAATAGGAAACACGGATCGGTTGATGGACTTACTGAGCTGCGAAGTTCAGCAAAATTGACCATGCGAAAGAAACGTCCTCTCGATCGAAGTGTTGAAATCCTGCGCGATACACGGCTCGTTGTAATCGCCTCGGAGGACAAGTTCGCGGTACGGCAGTATTTCGAGTTCTTCAAGTCACGCAGGATTCAGTTCAAATTCTTGGAAACACTGGACGGCAAGTCATCTCCCGAGCATGTTTTCGAAAGGCTTGAAACCTACTTGGAAGAATTCGAAATTGGGCCCGATGATCGGCTCTGGTTTGTCAGCGACACGGATCACTGGGCTGAGCCAAATCACATTCAAAACTTCGTACGCGTGATTCAGTTGTGCCGCGACAAAGGAATTGGAGTCGCGGTCAGCAATCCATGCTTTGAGCTTTGGCTGCTGCTCCATTTTGCAGAAATGCCCAGTTCAGAAATGACTTGTGAGCAACTAGC
>CAZOXC010000702.1:0-2451 GCA_964583205.1 uncultured Pirellulaceae bacterium
ACTGTGTAGGTACTCTGGTTCTCAACCAAACGTCCATTGAGTCGCTCAAACGCTTTTTCGATTTTGCGATCAGAAGTTGGGACTCCACTATGCAGAAGTGCCAACGTCACCAGTGCAGTAACACCATTGTTGTGACGATGATCATCGATATCTTTCCAGCTACCATCGGGCTTCTGTCGGTCCAGCAGATACTCGGTACCAGACTTGATCGCACGCCGCACTTTTTCGGCCGTAACCTGAGCGCGGCAGTTACCTGCGATGCTCGCTTGAATGATCGTTACAATCAGAACGACAACCAGCGACAGACTGTTTCGATAGTCAGACATGATGATTTACCAGCAAGTACCCTAAAGTCTCGAATCAAAAATCAGAACTTTCCACGACTGTCTCGACCACACAATTGGTGGTAACTCATTAATCGTCAAGCAATCCGTGGCGACGCGATATCACCGGCTCCAGGTTCGATAAATATCATGTCGGGACAGGTTGAACCGTTCACCCTTGGTTGATAGCGGGCGAGTTGCCTGCCCAATGCTGGGCGGAAAGCCTGTAGCAATCCTAACGCCGAGACTGGTGACGGCAAATGACGGCGAAATCCGGCAGGGCCTCGACATTGCTGTTAATCGTCGCTCGCGCTACAATTCGATAGCAAAACAAGGTAAAAACCGCAGTCGCCGGGCCAGCTGCCAATCTTCCGGCCTACAACATCCACTTGGGGGAATTGTGACGACCAAACAACGAAGCCTGGGCGATGTGCTGAACGAATTCAGTAATCACCGCAAATTGATGGAACAGGAACTCCACAAAGTCATTGTGGGGCAGCATGAAGTGATCGAACAACTGTTCGCCGCGATTTTTACTCGTGGACACTGCTTGCTGGAAGGCGTTCCGGGTTTGGCCAAGACTCTGATGGTCAGCACGCTGTCGCAAATTCTGGATGTCAGTTTCAAGCGAATTCAATTTACGCCCGACCTGATGCCGGCCGACATCACTGGCACGATGGTGCTGGACGAAGACGACGCGGGCAAGCGAAACTTCCGCTTCGTTGAAGGACCGGTGTTCACCAACATCCTGTTGGCGGATGAAATCAACAGAACGCCTCCCAAGACTCAAGCTTCACTTTTGCAAGCGATGCAGGAAAGGCAAGTCACCGTTGGTCGCGACACTTATGACTTGCCAAAACCGTTCTTTACAATCGCCACGCAAAACCCGATTGAACAGGAAGGAACTTATCCGCTTCCTGAAGCGCAACTTGACCGCTTCATGTTCAACATCAAAATCGATTACCCGACACTCGATGAAGAAGAACAGATCCTTACTGCCACCAGCAAGGGCGACGAGCAGGAGATTGCCAAGGTCCTGTCGGCCAAGGCGATTGTGAATCTGCAAAAACTGGTCAACTCCGTCGCCGTCAGTCCTTACATCGTAAAATATGTGACAAGGCTGGTGCGAGCCACTCGTCCCAATGATTCCCAGTCACCGGAAATCGTTCGCGAATTGGTAGACTGGGGCGCGGGACCGCGAGCCGGTCAATTTCTGATCTCGGGAGGAAAAGCGATCGCCGCCATGGACGGACGCTTCTCGGTCGCGATCGACGATATCAAAAAAGTGGCACCTCCCGTTCTGCGCCACCGCCTCAGCACCAATTTCCAGGCACAGGCTGAAGGAATGGATACCGACAAAGTGGTCGCCAAACTGCTGGAGATCATCCCCGAACCGGAAATCGACAAATTCGCCGAGTCCGGCTAAAACCCAACTCGACCTGATTCAAACAGCGTCCAGCGCAACAAAGTATAAATCGAAAATATCGTGGCGGTTGAGAAGTATCTAAAACCCGAAGTTATCAACCAGATCAAAAGGCTCGACCTGCGCGCCAAGTTCGTGGTCAAGGGATTTCTGCAGGGCCTGCACTCCAGTCCCTTCCAGGGTTTCAGTGTCGAGTTCAGCGAGCATCGCAAATATACCCCAGGCGATGACCCCAACGATATCGATTGGGGTGTCTACGCGAAAACCGACAAGTATTACATCAAAAAGTTCGAAGCCGAAACCAACATCACCGGTTTGCTGGTCGTCGATTCCAGCGAATCCATGGGATACACCTATCGCCAGGAACTGACCAAATTCGATTATGGCGTCTGCCTGGCCGCGGCACTCGCTTACTTGATGCTGATGCAACAGGATCCAGTCGGCCTGGTGACTTTCAAGGAAACAATTCAAACCAGCGTCGCGCCAAAATCGAAACGTACTCAACTGGGCAACATTCTTTCTCTGCTGACCAAACTTCGACCTGAAGGCAAAACGGATTTGCATCACAGCCTGCTGCAAGTCGCCTCCATGCTCAAAGTTCGCACACTGGTGATGATCGTTTCAGATTTGCTCGAGGACACTGAAAAGATCATGGACGCCATGTACCGGATCAAGCATGGCGGAAACGACGTGATCCTGTTCCAT
>CAZOXC010000703.1:0-2449 GCA_964583205.1 uncultured Pirellulaceae bacterium
TTCTAAGCAAAAGCTGATATGTCAGCTTGTTCGAGTTTCTCTGGTTCTGGCCTGCGGCTGTTTTTGTAGCGGGTTGTCCGCGCAACAAGTCAAAGTCGACTCGGAAGATCTCGAACTCACCACCAGCGACGATGTCACTATCCACGCGACAATCTCTCTGCCCGAGCATGATGAAGCAATGCCGGCCGTGATCCTGATTCATCAGGGCGGTTCTGATCGCAGCGAATGGAATGACTACCTGGCAAAGTTTCACGCCAAGCACATGATCACACTTGCCTACGACGTGCGGGGGCATGGTGATAACGAACGGATTCGCAACATCCGACCCTTGTTTGATGATCCCGATCTGGCACCGGCCGACTTAAAAGCGGCGCTGGAATATCTGAGCGAGCATGAGCAAGTTGATTCGGAACGGATTGCCGTCGTCGGCGCTTCGATCGGTTCCAACCTGGCTTGCGTGGCGTCCAGCGAAATGGGAATCAAAACAGCCGTTGCCATCTCTGGCAAGACTTCTGCCGTTTACAACCTGGCCGGCAAGGAGGAACTGGAACTCAAATCGATTTTCCACATCTCTTCTGAAGGCGACCAAGGTGGTGCGCGAGTCAAATTCGCTCAAGAACTCTATGAAGAAACTGCCGAGCCTCGCAAGATCGAGATTATCAAAGGATCTCGAGCTCACGGTGTAAGCATTTTCAAAGACGATCCCGAGTTGATTGACCGGGTCATCGACTGGCTGGTAGAGACTCTTCCCATCAAATAATGCCTGGAACGTCGAACCAGTTTTGGCGAATAGTTCAACTGCAATCGCGCAAGAATCCAACCGCAACCTAATGATTTATCTGACTTGAATTGGCGGGTGCCATGTTTCCAACCGCAACCTAATGATTTATCTGACTTGAATTGGCGGGTGCCATGTTTACGCGAAGCTTAAACATGCTCAAGCTGCGCGTGAGCATAGCACCCAAAAATCAGCGGCACAAACTATTCAATTCGGTCTTGACGGACCACCAAAACCCCAACCGAGATCGCGCCAAAACCTCAGCCGCGATTGAACCAAAACCCAGCCACTTCCGGGACAAACCCCATCCACTTCCGGGCCAACGGTCCATCCACTTCCGGACCAAACCCCATCCACTTCCGGGCCAACGGCCCAGCAGTTTTTCTAGCCCAGCCTGCAGGGCTGGGTAAAGCAGCCCCAACGAATCAGGGCCAAAGGCCCGGCAGTTATCGGCCCAGGAATCCAGTCTCTACCGCGCAAGACTCCAACCGCAACCTAATGATTATCTGACTTGAATTGGCGGGTGCCATGTTTACGCGAAGCTTAAACATGCTCAAGCTGCGCGTGAGCATGGCACCCCAAAACCAGCGGCTCAAACTATTCAATTCGGTCTTGACGGACCACCAAAACCCCAACCGAGATCGAACCAAAACCGCGCCACAATCAAATCGCCGGGGATCGGCACCTACTAGACGCTTGCTTTTACACTGGCCTTGATGGCTTCTTCGAGATCGCCAATCAAATCATCGACATCTTCGATGCCAACCGACAAACGCATCAGAGTATCTTTCAGGCCACCGGCTTCACGTTCGGCTTTGGGAATCGACGCGTGAGTCATACTGGCTGGGTGATTGATCATCGATTCGACGGCACCCAGGCTTTCAGCCAACGAAAACAACCGGGTGCTGGAAGCAAACCGTTTGTTGCGTTCCAAATCACCCTTGAGCTCCAACGAGACCATTCCGCCGAAGCCCGACATCTGCATTTGAGCCAGTCCATGATTCATGTCGGTTTCCAAACCGGGATAATACACCTGGTCGACTTCATCATGCTCAGACAGGTACTGTGCGATTTTCATTGCGTTTTCGCAATGTCGCTGCATTCTTACGTCCAGCGTTTTGATACCTCGGGAAACCAGGTAACAATCCATCGGTCCGGGGATTCCGCCGGCTGCATTTTGCAGAAAACGAATTTGCTCAGCCAAAGCTTCATCATCACAAACAACAGCTCCGCCCACCACGTCCGAATGGCCGCCGAGGTACTTTGTTGTCGAGTGCAGCACGATGTCCGCGCCCAGGTCCAGCGGTTGCTGCAGAACCGGAGTGGCAAACGTATTGTCAACGACCGTCGACGCGCCGTGATCCTTGGCAATTTCACAGGCACCGGGAATGTCAATAATCGACAGCAGCGGATTCGATGGTGATTCCAGCCAGAGGATTTTGGTTTCCGGACGCATGGCCTTGCGGATTTCGTCCAGGTCGTAAGCGTTGACAGAAGTAAAAGACACACCCAACTGTTTCCAGACCTTGTCAAAAAGCCGGAACGTACCGCCATACACATCTCGAGCCGTAACGATATGGTCACCGGAACTCAACAAGTGCAACAAGGTATTTTCGGCCGCCAGTCCACTGCCAAAACAAAAACCGTACTGACCACCTTCCAGCGCAGCGA
>CAZOXC010000704.1:0-2447 GCA_964583205.1 uncultured Pirellulaceae bacterium
GTCCTGGCTGTCGATGGATTCAGAAAAGGGACAAGAGTACTGGCATGCAATGAACTTGATGGGGCGTTATGCTTCAGCCAATCATCACGTGATTCACGAGAACGTTGTGCGTTTGGCGGGTTTGCAAGCCTTGGCAACCGTCGAGAACCATCATAATTTCGCCTGGAAGGAAACCCATGACGGACGTGAAGTTTACGTTCATCGCAAAGGGGCAACTCCGGCCGGGTTGGATGAGCTGGGTGTGATTCCGGGCAACATGGCGGATTCCGCGTTTATTGTTCGAGGCAAAGGCAATTCCCCAAGTTTGACTTCGGCCAGCCATGGTGCAGGCCGTTGTATGTCTCGCAAGGCTGCCAAGCAGAAATTTAACTGGGGTAGCTGGAGAGATCATTTGCACCGAAAGAATGTTCGCCTTTTGGCGGGCGGACTTGATGAAGTACCGGGTGCCTACAAGAACATTCACGAAGTGATGGCGGCGCAAACGGATCTGGTCGATGTTGTGGGCGAGTTTTTTCCTCGCATCGTGATGATGTGTGGCGACGGAAGTCGGCCGGAGGACTAGGTCGATTAGTCAGCCTTGAATCGCAAGACAATTCAGGGTGTCTTGGAAGCGCTGCGATTAGCCGGCTGGAATAACTTGCCTTTCCACAACGAAATCAGCGCGGGCAGCAGGATGATGTCCGCAATTAAGGCCAGTAACAAGATGGCTACAATCGCGATTGCGAATTGGCGAACCGGCACGAACACCGCGAATGCAAAACAAAACAAACCGCAGCAAGTGATCGCGGTCGTCTGCAGGATGGCTCGACTGCAATGAACAAACGCTTTCTTTACCGAGGTCGCGGGGCGGCCGGTACGGTCCAGTTGGATCTGGTACTGATGAAGAAAATGAAAGGTATTGTCCACGGCGATTCCCAAACCAACACAGGCTGTCAATAACATGCCAATGTCGACCGAATAGCCAATCAATCCCAGTGTTCCAAACAGTATCACCGGCGGCGTAATGTTGGGCAACATGGCAATCAGGCTGGATTGTATACGATGCAGTAACAGCACCATCACCAATGTGATCACGATCAACGCCAGCATAAAGCTCTTGCAAAGATCCGTAAATACACTTTGCCCACCCTGGTAAGCCAACACATTCAATCCTGAAACAAATGCAGTGGGGCGAGGATAACCCGATGCGGTCCCCGTGACTTGCAATTGAGTTTCACTGACCGTCTCCAGGCATTTAGCCGATAACCAGTTGTAGTCATTTTCATTGTGTGCAAAACAAGCCAATTGGATGCGCCAATACCAGGCATCTGCAGTTTCGCTGAACAAGTTGGAGTCTTTTAAATCGGACAGACGCGAACCGATCGTTTCATTGAATAAGGAGCGCCTGGCTGTCGTTTCAACGTCTCGCCCAATTCCAGGTATCCGGCCGGCAACACTGGCAGCCGAAAATCCATATTGAACCATTTCAAGCTTGGTCAACTGGTTCTGGATAATTATTGTGCTGGCAAGTTGTTCATTCCAATTCGTCTGATCCTGTTTGGGAAATTTAAGAATGACTTGAACACCCTCGAGCGGAATGACATTCTCTTCCAGCCATTGGTAGTCCTGCCGAAACCGGCTTTCAGGCAGGAACAGGGCCTCGGTTTCTATTTTGGGATTGATCCAGAACAAGCCCACTGCAGTTACACCCAGAGCAACGATAAACGACGATACGATGGGCAGCGAGCGATTGGATGTTAACGCAAGGATCGCTAACCTGATTGGCCCGATTGTGGCCGCTCGGGTTTGAGTCGATTTGGAAGTCCCAAACAGCAGCCTGGCGAAAGCCGGTAGAAAGAAAATCAAAAGTGCCAGCCCAATCAGTATGGAAAAAAATGAATAGGTACCAAACTGCTGCACTGCAGGGACTTTTCCGATTGCCAGTGATCCGACTCCAATCGCCGAAGTGATCATGGCAAAACTGGCGGGCTTGGTGCCAAGCGAAAGCATCTCAGCCAGCCGTTCCTCAACCGAGGATTTATCTGACGCTGAATAATAGCCCAACAAATGAATGGCGGAAGACAGTGTCACTGTCAGCACCAGAATCGGCATTAGTATGGTCAATCCATTTGCCGTATAGCCGGTAGCGATCACCAGCGCCAGTGAAAACAATGCCGCCATTCCACTGGTGGTCAGCGCCACAATAGTTTGCCGCAGGCAACCCAACGACCACCAGGCTATCAGGAACGCCAGAATAATTCCCGGCACTGCCAGGATCATTGAGCGATTTACTTCCTCATCCAGCGCCACATTGACGTAGGCGTTTCCTCCCAGTTTTATCAAATCTCTGTCGAGTCCCTCGGTGTTGTCAGCGGCTTGCAGAACCCTGTCGACAGTTTCACGGCGATTGGTCGAGCCGGCTTGAGACAATTCCAAAGTCAGGCAGGTTTGTTTTTCGTCCGGACCAA
>CAZOXC010000705.1:0-2445 GCA_964583205.1 uncultured Pirellulaceae bacterium
GATGATGGCTATTAGCCACTTGTGGTCAAATCACGCCGGCCAAAATCTGATTTGAATTTTCAACAACACAAGCCAACAGTCGAATTCGCTCGCTGGCATGTTTGTTAAAAATATTTGCACAATCTGTTTCGGATTATTCTCAAAATTTGTTCCAGAAAACTGAACTCGCCAGCGACTACCAAGGCGTCCGCCAGCAGGTCGAAGGAGGTGAGCAGTTCACCCAACCCTTCCTCGTTTGGCGCAGCGAACATAAAACCACGATTTCCGTGTCAAAGGAACAATCACGATGCAACGTTTCAGATCCCGATTGGCGGCGGCCTGCATGGCGGTAATAAGCTTGGCATTCTTCACGCCACAGTCTGCTCTGGGGCAAGTTACAGACGGGCAGACATGGGAAGCCGAGCAACTTGGCGATGCCACGATTGACTTGGATGCCTACTGGGAGCCGATGAGCGACGCGGTTTACGAATTTGACAAGAAGCCACAGATTCGTGAGTTGAAAGTCGCGACAAAGCGTCTGACACGGCGATCGTCCGACTTCCAACCCTTTTTGCCTGAACAAACTGTGCAAACCGGAGACGCGTGGCAAGTCGATCCTGAACTGGTCGTACCGATCCTGAAACAGTTTCACGAAGGTGCCCGTGCCGAGTTGCATCATGGATTCGTTTCGGCTCCTGGCGGCTGGGCATGTCTGTCGGCCCTCAATGATGAATTTGCCGAGATCAGTTTCAGGATTCATGCCGAGTTCCTGTTGGATGGGGACGGCAACTCTCCCGATTCATCCTGGTTCACGCCGGCCCAATTCAAGGGTCGTTTGCTGATCGACATCACCTCCAACCAAGTTGTCGCTTTTCAGATGGGAGTGCCGTCGCAGAGTGCCAACGTGGATATTAACTTGCCCATCGGAGCTGACATTGGCCGAATCCCACGCATGGAATTGGTCGGTGGAACTTTTCCCGAAGCCCTGCAGGACGCAGGTCAAATTTCAGACTTGGAATCCCGCCAACTGCTGGCCAGAAAATTCTACCCCTTTGCTGAAGTCGATTGGCTCAGCCTGGACGAAGCGCGTGCTGAGTCGCTCGAGACTGGCAAACCGCTCCATGTCATTGCCTTGTTCGGAAGTCTCGATGATGAGTCCTGCTGAGGGAGCGGCAAAACTCTCCGTGTGAGAGCCCTGAATCGTCCCGAAGTTATTTCCGTATTGCAAAGTGAGTTCATCAATTGCTGGTTGCTGGCCAAAGATCTGGACGAAATCGCCACAGAGTCAAAGGATCCTGAGATCGAAAAGCTGTGTCATTTGACCAAGCAAAACTACAAATATCCGGTGGATTCTGTTTTGATTTCCAACGATTTGACCGTGATCGGGCACGTCAACGTGAATCAAACCGAAGTGTTGATGCCCAACGGTTACCTCTCGTTTTTGAAGAAGGGGCTGGCCGAAATCGGAATACAGATCGAGACCGTGGAGCAGCCGGCGGCTGAAATGACACAAGACTCGGCGGGCAACGCTGATGTTGCGAGCAAACCGCCAGCCGGTTTGAAGCTGACTCGCGAGCAACCCGAGGGAAGCTTGCTGGAAATCGTACGCAACAACGGCAGCGCTCCACGCATGGTAGTGTATCCGATCGACGTCAGCGACTTTCCGGATGGCGGGACCGTTGAGATCACCATCCGCCTGGGTAGTGGTAATGCGACGGCCCAGTTTGAACTTAGCGCTTCCGATGCACAGAATCCGGAATTCTTTATGACGTTGAAAACCATTCCCGAGATTGCTGCAGGCGAGACCGAGACGATGACACAAAAGTTCGAACAAGACCAAAACCTCATGCTGGTCGTCAAAGCGCAGGCTGGCCCAAACGACCAATCGCAATCCAGCGCTTTCCTGGCGACCGTAACTGTAAAAGAAAGTGACTGAGGTTCTATCGAATCGATGCGTTCCAGATGAATCCGGAACTTGAATCCGGATAGTTTGAATTGTTATGCATCGTCTGTTTTTTGTAGAAACTGTTCGAATGCTTCAATCACTAGATCAGTCGCATCTTCATTAACATAGTGGCCGGTTTCCTGGATCTTGACGACCGCGGCTTTGGGCAACATAACCTGCAAGCGGTCGATGCACTCTTCGCGGAAACACCAATCCTGCATTCCCCAGACGAACAGGGCAGGGCGATCAGCGAATTGGGGCATCGCTTTTTCCAGCCAAGCCGCAGTTTCATATGATTGGTGTTTGGTAGTGCGAGGAATATCCATGACGAACTTGTACACGGCGACTCGGTTTTTCCAATTGTCGTAGGGAGCCAGATAACCTGCTTTTTCCTGACTGGTCAGTCCTCCAGGCCGGTGCGTGGTCATGCGGTTGGCGGCGTGGCAAAACAGGTTCAAGCCTCGGACAGCGACACTCCCGAAAACAGGGATATGCACAAGCCGGATACGTTGGGGCACATA
>CAZOXC010000706.1:0-2442 GCA_964583205.1 uncultured Pirellulaceae bacterium
ACTCGAACCCGCGACAAAGGGATTATGAGTCCCCTGCTCTAACCAACTGAGCTACCGGCCCTCGCATTGTTTAGACATGCGAGTTTCTAATTTAGTTCATTTTGAATAATCTGTCGAACCGCCATCGCTGCTGGGTGGGAAAAAGTGGGAACACTAATTGGCACTAATCTCCACTAATGACAGCTTGAGTAATTCGCTGCTTTCCCGAGTCAAAAAATTAGTGTCAATTAGTGAGGATTAGTGTTCCCAATTTCTAGACGGTGCGAATATGTTCAAGCAAGAAGGCTATGACTTGATGGGGGCGGCGTTTGAAGTTTACAACGAGCTCGGCTACGGAATGGCCGAGGAAATTTATCAACAAAGCCTGGAAATCGAACTTGGCTTGCGCAACATTCCTTACCAGAGCAAGGCAGATATCGAAGTAGCCTATAAAGAGCAGGTTTTGACTACCGTGTACCGCCCTGACTTGCTTGTGTTTGGTGAAATCGTCGTTGAACTGAAAGCCGTGAAAACTCTAGCTGCCGAACATGAGGCTCAATTATTCAACTACATGCGGATCAGCAAAAAGAAAATCGGTTACCTGATCAACTTCGGTGCATCTAAAGAACTTGAATGGAAACGGTTTGCTCTCTGATTCTCACCGGCGGATAGTAGGAACACTAATTGGCACTAATCTTCACTAATAACAGCCTGGGTGATTGGTTGCTTCCCCGGCTCAAAAAATTAGTGTCGATCAGTGAAGATTAGTGTTCCAAATTCTGGACAGTGCATGACGGCGAGGTCATTGTGTGCCGCTGGTAGTGTGTTTTTTCGAAAAACTGTTGGAATGGCTTGCATGTACTCTTTGAGCGATGGTCCTATAGCGTAAATTTGCAATTGCTCAACTAAGATTGTGCAACAATGTTCGAGAGAAACTGAAACTGGAGGCAATCGTCCATGTCCACAAAAATCGAAATCCATCGTGCGGTTCGACCGCACCTCAAGATCCCTGTGTTGCAAACTTTAACTGTGGTTTGCTTGGCCGCTAGTTTGGTTCTGGCATCGACCAGCACTGCGCAAACCGACAATCGTCAGAAGGGAAACGCAATTTCGATAGATAGTCTTGTCGGAGCGTATCAGCATGATCCAGTAGAGAACGAATCGCACAATGTCATCATTGAGCGAGGAACCGATGGCAATCTGAGATGGACAAACGCCGCGGGCAAAGCTTGGACGCTTGAGATTCGTGACGGCGAACTCTGGACCGCTGAAGACAGTCCTTATGGCGAGTCGAAACTTGAAATCAAGAAAGATGCCAGCGGCAAAGTCAGTGGAATTCAGCAGGGAGAGAGTTTGTTTCGGCTGGTGGACTCTGATGACCACCATTATTTTCATGCGGAAGAAAAACCTCACGCAGCAAAATGGAGCTATTCCGGCGATACCGGCCCGGCCCACTGGGGAGACTTGGATGAGAGCTACAGCGCCGCGAAAACAGGCAAGAGCCAATCGCCCATCGACATTTCAGTCACGATCGATAAAGAACTGCCTGAATTGGAAATTAGCTACAAATCAACCCGTGTCCATTTGATCAACAATGGGCATACGATTAAGCAAGACGACCAAAGCGAGCAGGCTGGTCATTTCACTGCGGGCGACTACAAGTATGAGTTGAAGCAATTTCATTTCCACTCGCCCAGTGAGCACACGGTGGGTGGCGAGCACTTTCCAATGGAAATGCATCTCGTTCACAAGTCACCAGACGAAAAAACGGTCGCCGTAATTGCGGTGTTTATTGAACAAGGCGAAGAGCATAACGAGGCCTTCGACCCGGTTTGGTTCCTGCTGCCGGCCGCCGGGGGAACTGAACAAAACCGCGAGGACACGATCGACACTGGGGCCTTATTGCCCACGCAGTATCAGTATTTTTCTTACGATGGCTCGTTTACTACGCCGCCCTGTACTGAGCAAGTGAAGTGGTTCGTGTTGCAAACTCCAATCAGCCTTTCCAAGCAACAAATCGACCGGTTTCGCGCCGTTGTTGATGGAAACAACCGTCCAGTTCAAAAATTGAATGGCCGGGAAATCCGAGAGTCCAAGTAAAGGTTGAAGGGCGAAGCCTGGTGAGCCTTGCTAAGTGGATTTGCTGGGCTGCGAGCCTGAATTGATTTGCACTGAGTTTCCGCTGCTATTCCGCTGTGTTTCCACAATGTGAGGTCACGCGAAGGCGGGCATTTTTCGTTCGGCGTTGTTGCGAAATGTCGAGTTTTTTGGATATCCGGGAACGGTCATTTTTGGGCAATGGCTCGGTTTTATTGAAGTTTTTGGCAATTTGTGGATGGGATTGTCGAGGGAGGTCAAAAATGGCAGAACCTCAGCCCCAAATCGTGGTTTTATCCTTGGCAGCCTTGTTATAACTCTCAATTGGAGAATACATGAATGAATTCCAGTTTCAAATTATTTGGA
>CAZOXC010000707.1:0-2442 GCA_964583205.1 uncultured Pirellulaceae bacterium
TGACAGTACCGGTCGAATCGAATCCTATGCGAACTCGAACGAGCAATTGGTCCCGCGTGGTGCCGAAGGGATCGTCAGCGCCGTTTCCGAAGGCACTGTTTGTGTTGTCGAGCTGCGAGAAAAAAACGGCCCAGTGGTTGCTCGTAAAGCAGTCGGGTTTGGTGAAATCGTGCAGGTCACGATCGACCTGGACGATTCAAGAATGCTTGAATGGAATGGCTACGCCGGTTTAATGCTGGGCATCTTTGGGATGGAAGCGGAATCGGGAGAATTGCAGAACCAATCCAGGTCCGGACGAGTCACTCACATTGGCTTTGAAGATTTGTCGGGCCAGCTTCGTTCGGCGCTTGATCAATTTGAAAACGTTCGATTTGTTAATTTTACACTGGTGGCTGTTTTGGCCAGCCTGTTTGTGTTGCTTGTTGGGCCGATCGATTACTTTATCGTCAGTCGAATTTTCAAAAAGATGGAGTTGACCTGGCTGACGTTTATCTTGGCCTGTCTTGTTTTCTGTGGAATCGCGGTTTGGCTGCACAAAAGTTCGAAGCCTGATCAAATACAAGTTAATCAAGTCGACTTGATTGACATTGATGCTGAATCAGGATTGGTCAAAGGACGTAGTTGGTCGCATGTGTACGGACCGCGCAGCGCCCTCTATGAGTTGGCGTTTGTGCCTTCCGCCGACAAGTGCTTTTCCATTACGCCAAACACCAGCATCGAAACCTGGCAAGGGTTGCCTGGGAGCGGATTGGGAGGGATGGATACCGGTAACGCGTCGACTGGTGGGGAACCCTATGACACCTCGATCACGTTGCACCACGACAGGAATAAATTTTCGGTTCCCGCAACCAGTATGTTCTCAAAGATTGAATCGATTCCGATCCAAAGTGTCTCGACACAGCCGCTGAGTTTTGATTGGTCCGGCAAACTCAATTCTGATTTGCGGTACCGGCTGACGCAAAACAAGTCGAAGACCCGGTTGTCGGGAAGTGTTGCCAATCCATTCAGTTTTGAATTGAGCAACGCGGTGTTGTTTCACGGCGAGTCGGCTTACATTCTGGAACAGCAAATCGATGTTGACTCGGCTATTTCAATTCCTGCGGATACAGATCTGAGAGACATTCGAATCTACTACACCAAAGTTTATAGTCGCACTCAACAAGACAAGCGACGTGCCTGGGACGTGGAGAGTCATAACATCGGGCGGATCATGGAAATGATGATGCTGTTCGATGAAGCTGGCGGGGAAGGCTATACCCAACTGGCTCACTTATACGAAGACAATCTGGATTACAGCCACTTGCTGGGTCTGGATCGCGCCATACTTGTGGGGCGAGTCAAAAAAGCTACGAACTCGATTCTGATCAATGGCAATGACACACAGGATAACCTGGATCAAAAATGGACGTTCGTGAGAATTGTACTGCCTGTAGAAACGCAATGATAAACTGGGACCAATTCAGTGATTAAAACTGATAACTTGACGAAAAAATACGGTGACTTGTTTGCGATCAAGGCGATCGAGTTGGAGCTTGAACAGGGCGACTTGTTTGGTTTCATCGGTCCTAATGGTGCTGGCAAAACCACCACGATGAGAATCATTGCCACGCTGCTGGAGCCGACGTGGGGCGAAGCTTATGTGTGCGGTCATTCGATTTACAATCAGCCGAAAGAAATTCGTCGCCTGGTCGGATACATGCCTGACTTCTTCGGGGTGTACGATGATATGAAGGTGATCGAGTATCTGGAATTTTTTGCAGCCGCCTATCGAATCAAAGGTCCCGCTCGTCGCAAACGCTGCAACGAAATGCTGGAGATTGTGGACCTTGATTTCAAGCGCGACGCTTTCGCCAACACACTTTCGCGTGGGCAGACACAAAGGCTTGGTTTGGCAAGGGTGCTGTTGCACGACCCGCAGGTGCTGTTGTTGGATGAGCCTCTGAGTGGTCTGGATCCTCGAGCTCGTATTGAAATGCGGAACTTGCTGCGTCGGTTGGGCCAGACTGGAAAAACCATTATCGTTTCCAGTCACATTTTGCCCGAGTTGGCTGATATCTGTAACAAAGTGGGCATCATCGATCGCGGAGTGATGAGCGTTTGCGCGGAAGTTTCCGATGTCATGCAACAAGTTCGCGAACGAGTCGTGCTGCAAATCGGTGTCACGGGTGAACTTGACCAGGCTGCCAAGGTACTGGAGCAGGATGATTCGGTGGAAACAGCCACCGTGGGTGACGGCTTTGTCAATGTGACGTTGATCGAAGGCGCAAAAGAATTTTACTCGCTTGCCAAATTACTTGTTGATCGCGGGATCGGCATTACCTTGTTCAAGGAAGAAGAAGTGAATCTCGAATCCGCGTTTATGGCGCTGACCAAGGGCGTTGGGGCGAAGATCTAGCAACTCAAGCTGAGTGCCCAATCTACACCGCTCAGATCGAGTAGCAA
>CAZOXC010000708.1:0-2437 GCA_964583205.1 uncultured Pirellulaceae bacterium
ACCAATGAGGAAAGCAAGTTCGAAGGAACCTTGTTGGACTTGGTAATCATCTCTGCTCCGCCCATTTCCGACTTGAGTGTTTCGAATGAACCCTCGGCCAGTTCCTGATCGTCACGCGCGTTCGTACGTCCGGCAACCACCAGCGACTTTCCGAAGCGGCGAGGCGTGCGATCGTCGGCGACTGCCGTTCCCAATGTCGGTGCATAGCGAATGTCCATCTTATCGGCCAAATTGACCGACTCTTCACTGGTGCCGATCTGAATCAACTCGAATGGGAAATACCAGAGGATCCCGTCCGGCACCACCGTCACTTCGGTGACCCCATCAAAAACGGTTGGGTCTGTACGAGGGAACAGTTTGGCTGAAATTTGGTTGGCAACGGTTCTCCAATCATCAGACTGCAGCACATCGACCGTCGTCGCTCCACTTTTCTCGCCCAAACCGATTTCCTCAAACAGCTTGGTCATATCTTTGGCCAGATCATCGGCAGAAAAAATCGCTTCCTGGCTATAGACAGTACTGGTAATGATGTTGACGTAATACTGATCGTGAGCGTTGAACGTCGAAATGATCATCTGGTTATCGGCCAGGCGGTCCTGAACTTCTGTCAGCATTCTTTGCGGAGGAAACACCAGGGCACTGGGCTCGCGTCGCAATGATATCGACTGCAGCGTCAACTCGGTCAATGTCGAGACCTGCTGGAGTTCTTTCAGCAGTTTGGTCTGTTGCTTGATCTCATCGCTGCTGCGTTCAGGAACGATGGGCAGTTTTCGCAACTCGGCCACAATCGCATCCGATCGAACTTTCAATTCCTTGATTGCCGGGTAACGCGCCAACAAGTCTGCCTGCTGCTGGCGGGCGGTTTCATCCAGTGCCTCCAGAGGAGCCGAAGTCAACCAGCGCAACGACAACTGCCGCCCACCCAGTGGCAGTGTGCTGAAAAAACGGTGCCGCCGAACCATGTCGGCAACTTCTATGGCTCGAGTCTCCAGCTTGAGCGAAATCAGAATTCGGAACCAGTTGGTGAGGGAATCGACATGCGGTGAGATCAAGAAAGCGATCGACTCCATCGGTTCGAATTGCCAATCTTCATTGGATGGATCTCGCAGCAGTTCAGAGTACAGGACATCCGCCGTGCGAGCGTTCACCTGGCTGTTGACGACCAACTGGTCCGCCAGATTCAACTGGTATAGCCACAAAGATGAATTGCGAGCCGCCACCAGAAACTCTTCCAGGGCTTCTTGTGAACCTTTGACATCGCCTTCCATCGATCGAGCCAGAGCTGAACAATAAATCCACTGAGCGCCAATCCGACTCTGGCGCAAGTCACCGTTTCTCAGGGCACGAATATTCTTGCTGATAAAAGACAACGCGTCGGCGGAAGCACCGGATTCTGCTGTCGACCAGATCGCATCGCCGATCAACGAAGCATGCAAGGCTCGAGCTCGCTCCCTGTTGGCCCATTGAGCTGCCGGCGCTAATGGTTCAAACACGTTTTGCTGGTCCGTGATCATCTGGATCACGGTGGCATTGTGCATCGCATCGCCGATCACGTCGTATTGTCCGAACACCGCGCCGCTGAATGATGCTTCGGCGTACATTGTTAAAGCAGTTTTCCAGTCCTGTTTGGATTTGGCAATATTCCCCAATTCCAACAGCGCAATTGCAGTTAAAGGGTGATCGTAGCGGCCGATTTGCAAAGACGAAGTCAGCGTAGCCACGGCTTTGTCAGACTGACCGGCCGAAGATTGAGCCAGCCCCGCCAACACACCACGCCAGGAACCGCTGGTGGTTCCATCGGGCCGCACGCTTCCCAGCGATGACAACAGTTGTCGAGTAAAAGGATCATGCTTACAAGTCACGCCCTTGATGTGATTGCGACGATAGGCAGCCAGAGCCGTGCAGCGCAATACTTCTTTGACATCGACTGGCCGCAATCTGGCTTCATCAACAACACCACCCACTCCTCGAGCTCGCTCGACTGCCTGCGGATCGCCCAACATCACATTCATTTGATTGGAAAAATTTCCAATCGTGGTTGTCCGAGTGGATGTCCCCCAGGTGATGCCGGCTCGGGATACTGCAGTCGCGTTGGGACTGATTGACGAGGGAAACACTGTACGCCTCGGCCATTCTCGAAAACTGACGTAGAGCCGAAGTGCGTTTTCATAATTTTCAATTGCGGTAGCGTAATCGCCCATCTGGTAATAACACTCGCCCGCCATCGTCCAGTAGCAGATCGAATCCAAAAAACGACCTCGCCCATCTCGAAAGGCGGTTGTCGCACCCGATTCGAATCCTCTCAGCGCTCGAGCATACTCGCCTCGGTAGTAATCCGGGAATGCGTTGTAATAGCGTTCTGAGGGCAGTGATTGGACGCGCCCTTGCTGAGCTAATAAAGAGCTACTGCAAATTGACAATAAACACGCCAGACAGA
>CAZOXC010000709.1:0-2436 GCA_964583205.1 uncultured Pirellulaceae bacterium
GCCTGATGACACGATTGATTTTTCTACGCCAAGTATCCTCGATCAACTTTGTGACCGCCTTTATCGCGATTCTTTGGTTTGCATTTCAGTCGCTGATTTCACCATCGTTTGCACTTGCGCAGGATTCCTCAAATACGGAAACGTCAAAACGCCACATTAATATTGAGTTGCTCGATCAGCAAATCATCGACAAGGGAAGAGGGATTAGTCAGGTGTTTCTTGTTTCCAGCGACGGAGAAATACACCATGCAGGTGAAGCAAAAACAATTGTGAAGCCGTCCGAAGTTGAAGATGAAAATCTTGCGTATTTTAATGTCTACTTCACAGGAAGAAGTGGCGTAATAGAGCGTGCAGTTATCGTGCTTGTGGCAGAGTTTGACTCGGAAAACCCCAAGTTCTTCATCGACCAAAACAATAACCTCAATTTTACCGACGATGGCGAAACGCAGGTGGTTCAAAGCAAGAATGGCGGTTTCATTCTGCAGTTGATTGGTGAAGCTCCAGACTCGAAATTCGCATTCAAACTTATTCCGTTCCACGATGACGAGAGCGTGACCGCCGAGCAACGAGATCGATACCGAAAAATATTCCAGGGGCTTGAGTCCTATTCGGGAGGCAAGTTCGCTGACGTCCAGCACTGGTACTACAACCAACGCCTAAATACTCGAACCAATAGTGTCGAAGTCGAGGGCCAAAAAGTCATGATTGGTTTGCATGACTACGATTGCGATGGGCTCTATTCCGGTGAAGAGGATCGCTTGCTGATTGGCGAATATGGTGCCGACCAAATTTCATATGCCCTGGCAGACGGAGCCGTCAACGTTATCGAAAATGAAATTTTTCTGATCGGCGAAGAACCTTATCGGATCGTTGAAGCTGCTGCTGACGGAAGCTCGGTCCGTATTGAAAAGTCTGACGAACTGCCCAAGCGACTGTTTGTAGGCAGCTCGATTCCGAATCTTCAACTGAAATCGTTTGGCGGAGAGTCCGTTGAGTTAAATGAACTTGTTGAACCCGGCAAATTGTTAGTGCTGGATTTTTGGGGGCATTGGTGTGCGCCTTGCATTGACTCCATTCCGTCAACGATCGAGTTTCATGAAAAGTGGAATGACAGTGTTTCGTTTGCTGGTGTTCATGACGGTGACCACGAGGTTGCAAAAACACTGGTTGAGGAGACGAATATCCCGTTCGCTCAGTTTGAGGCTTCTGACGAAATCAAGGAAGCATTTTTCATTGACGCATGGCCCTCTTACGTTGTCATTGACGAGGACGGCAAGTTGGTCAGTTTCAAATCGAGCTTGAAAGAGATTGCCGAGATGCTGGAACAAGGAAACTAATCGATCCTCGAACAAGGCCAGCGTCATTGGCAATGGACACAACGCTTCTAGGTTGTAGTTTCAACAGCCTTGCTTACCTGGCAAAACTGCTTGACCAATTGATTCAATCGATCCTGCAAATCTGTATCGGCGATTTCGTCGCCCTGGAACTGGTCGGCTGTTGCATAAACAAAGCGAGGAATTATCAAACAATGAAAATCCAGCATCAAACTGTTGGCAAAACTCATGGGAGCCATAAAACTGCCGGGGCCGCCCGCTGCACAAAGAAAACCCACGACCTTGTCCGTCCAGGATCGACCAGTTAACTCGACCAGGTTCTTGATGGCCGAATTGAAATCGTAATTGTAAATCGGAGTTGCAACCAGAATCCCGGATGCGCCCTTGATCAACTGCGACATTTTCTGCACATCTGCCGCCGCATAGCAGGAGTCGCCATCACATACCGGCAAATCCAAATTACGCAAATCAACCAACTCGTGTGACTGTTGGGTTGCGGCAAGCCGCTGGCAAGCTGCTTTGGCAAGCACTCGACTGCGACTGCCCGGATTTAAACTCGAAGAAATTACCAAGTGCATATTCGATATCTTACTGACCTAGTCCCGGTCTGCTTGTTGTCCAAGTTGAATGTCAATCCAAACCAAACGATGATCTGAAACTTTCGCTAACTCACTTCCCTGTTCACCAACGCCCGGCCAGAATACTCCACTCTTAACCACACGTAATGACTTGCCAGGCAACACATAGTCGACTCGCAGGTTTCCGATTCTCTCATCGGGCCAGTCGGCTGTGTCGAGTGCAGAGTTTCCGGTATGCCTCTGATTGGCTCCGCCCGAAATCGCTGCCGCTTCCCGCGCCCCCAGACTGCCGGGTTGCAGCCCATCATTCACCAATTCATGCTCAAGCAGTTTTGCACCGACTCGATCGCGACTGTCGCCATCGTTGGGGTCTGCATTCAAATCACCCGCCAACACAAAATGCGAGTCACTGGGCAACCCGCCCTTCCGGCCCCGGTCATCAACCAGATAGCCCTGCCCTGATATGTAATCCAGCAGCAGACGAATTTCGTCATGGTTTCGACAACCGTTTCGATCTTCGGGTC
>CAZOXC010000710.1:0-2435 GCA_964583205.1 uncultured Pirellulaceae bacterium
ATCAGATCCTTCGCTTCGACTATCGGATCCTTCGTCTCTGCTGCCGGATCCATCGTTACCGAACGGATCTGAATTTGTTTCCTGCGAATCTCGGCTGTCGGATCCTTCGCTTCGGCTATCAGATCCTTCGCTTCGGCTATCAGATCCTTCGTCTCTGCTGCCGGAGCCATCGTTACCGAACGGATCTGAAGAATCTCTGCTTCCCGATCCTTCGTCTCTGCTGCCGGATCCATTGTCTCTGCTGCCGGATCCATTGTCTCTGCTGCCGGATCCATCGTTACCGAATGGATCTGCATTTGTTGCTTGCGAATCTCTGCTTCCCGATCCTTCGTCTCTGAGTCCGGATCCTTCTGCTCTGTTTCCTGAGCCTTCGTTTCCAACAATTTCTGTTGTGACTGCTGGCGTGGTGTCGACAACTTCTGGTTCCAGAATTTCTTCGGGAACTTCAATTTCTTCGGTCTGCCCATCGAACCAGTCCGTAGGATCTTGAACACCACTTACATCGGGAAAATTCACAGATGGTTGCTGTTGTACTCGAGGTGTCGGGTCGACTTGAATATTGCGTCGCGGAGAGATGGTTTCCCTGGGCGCCGTTCTGATTGCTGAGCCCTGGTCTTGTGTTGGCCGTCTGCGCACCACGGTGCGTGCACTGGCACTACTGCGACTGTCTTCAATTTCCATGCGGACGGATCCCTGGATTCGTTGCAGGGAACGATGAATCGAGTAGGAGCCGGCCGGTGAATTCATTTCCAATTCGGCTGCCCGATCGAAATCGGCTTTCGCGCCGTAGGTATCACCCATCTGGCTACTGACAACACCACGATAGTAATACACTCGAGGATCTTCAGAACCCAGAGTAATTGCCTCGTCGAACAAAGCTCGAGCTTCATTCATTTGACCATTGTAGTAGGCGTGAACGCCTTTGCCGTATATTCGCTCCAAAGCACTCTGCGCGAAAACTTGAGACGTCAAAATGGTCGATACTACAACCATCAGCGCCAAAAACTTCGTTCGAAACATGGTTAGTCCTATCCTTTTATTTCTATGTGCGCTACAAAATCAATACAAAAATGCAGTGCCATCAAGATAGTATGCCGAAGGCCCGTTCGCAATTAACGTGCTGAGATAATCAAAATATTTTGGTTCTGGGAAAATTGTACTGTGGGTTATCCGGATCAAAATCCTCGTCTTTCAGCCCCAAATTGGTTTTGATATCCGAGTAAAAATACCGTTCCAGCAGGACTGGCTGACCGCTGTCAGATTCCGGCCAAAGGTATCCTTCATAACCGACTGGCAGATTCAGTTCGTCATCGATGAAAATGACTGCTTGATAAAATTCGTAGCCTTCCAGCTGCTTTGGATGTGTGATCGTAATCCGAGTTCCCCGATGTCCGTCAATTTTGATGCTGCGGTCGACCGTCACCTGGCAGTTGTCTTTACCAAGTTTCTTTGCCCTCTGACCTTTCTCGATCATTCGAACAATCAAAGTCTCCATGCCCAGCTCAGTAATCGGATGCAGATTTCCGACCATGGCAATTCTGTCATTGGGATCCAGTGATGCTCGTACCATTCCCAAAATTCCGCCGCCTTCGTGAGCGATCAGTTTGCCATCGTTCTGTCCCTCAACCCAAATCACTTCTCGCCCGGCAACTCGTTTTGGGTTGATGAATTTCAAGTAAAAACTTAGAGGCGTGTCCGCACCTTCGTCTTCACGAGAGGGGTGCCGGATTTTGCATTCAAAAAATTCCTCTTCCAGAAGTTCGCCCTTGATTCGCTCCTGCTTCACAACCGTGGCCGTATAGTCCTGCACTTCACTGCGGATGTGAGCAAGTCCCTTGCGAGCTACCTGCAGCGCCGGATCCAGAGGATGATCGGCTTCTTCGATCGGGTGTTTGAGAAACAGATCCGTGATACTGTTGCGCAATTGGTCGTTGGGCAAATCGGTGTCTGTCCCGGTCCCTTCATGAATATCGGGCGAGCTGGCATTGGGATCGAAATCAGCCCGTGGTTCCTGGCTCTTTCGTATTGCCCAGATTGCAACCACCAGCAACAGCACAAGTGGCACGCAGATCAACAGCAGTTTGCGATTGTAAGAAGCCATGGGTCACCAGCTTGGTCGATCGATTCAGAATATAGAAGTCAGAATTCAGGATTTGTTTGCGTATTGCTCAGCATAGTCCAAAACCCACTGGTCGACTGCCGAGAGAAACAAATCCAATTCTGCTTCATCGAGCAGTTTGTGAAGATTTCGGAAGTAAACTTCCTGATTGCGTACGGTGCCTTTACCATTCAAATCTACGACATGCACATCGGAATAGGGCCGAACCGTGATTTCCAGGCGACTGAACAGAGCGGCTCGCTTGCCATCGGCGATCTGGATATCGTCTCGGGAAATTGCCCCGCCCCAGCCTTTTTCGCCGTAAACAGTTTCGTAT
>CAZOXC010000711.1:0-2433 GCA_964583205.1 uncultured Pirellulaceae bacterium
TTGTCAGTGTCGATTGCGGTATCACCAGCCTGGAGCAGGTCACTCTGGCCAAGTGGCTGGGAATGAAGATCGTGGTGACCGATCATCACACGATGAAATCGGAATTGCCGCAGGCCGATGCGATCGTTCACCCGCAGCACCCGGACCAACCCTATCCCTTTGAAGGACTCTGTGGCGCGGGAGTGGCCTTCAAGTTAGCCTGGGCTGTCTGCCAGCTGCATTCAGGTGCAGAACGAGTCAGCCCGCAATTAAAATCGTTTTTGATGTTGGCTTTGGGAATCACGGCGATAGGAACCGTTGCCGACGTTGTGCCCTTGCTGGATGAAAACCGGATTCTGGTCAAGCATGGTTTGCGGGCTTTGAAAGACCGCCCGGTCGTTGGCATTGCCGAATTGATGCGGATCACCAAGCTCGATCAAAAACCCTCGTTGGGCGCCGATGATATTGGATTTACTCTGGCGCCCCGGCTGAATGCGTCGGGCCGACTGGGGCAAGCACAACTGGGTGTGGAGTTACTGACGACGGACGATCCCAAACGGGCTAAAGATCTGGCCGAGTACATTCATCACTTGAATGACAGTCGGGACAGCCTGGAGCGGAGCATCCTCAAGCAGGCTCGACAACAAATCAAGGACGAACATTGGGAAGACGAGTCTGCGTTGGTCTTGGCCGGCCGCGGATGGCACGCCGGTGTTATTGGAATTGTGGCGGCTCGCATCGCCGAGCAGTACCATCGGCCAACCATCATCATTTCGCTGGATCAAATGCACACCAAGCCCGGTACGGGTTCGGCTCGCTCGGCCCTGGGAATCAATTTGTATGATGCGATCGAGCAATGTCAGGATCATCTGCTGGGATTCGGAGGCCATCGCGCCGCCGCAGGCTTGAGAATCAATGAAGATCAGATTGCAACTTTTCGTGAAGAATTCAACCGAATCGTCACTGAACAATACTCGCCCGAAGAACGAACGTCTGAACTTCAGATTGATGCGGAAGTGCCACTCAGCCAACTGACGATCCAGACGCTGAAGGAGTTGGGGCAACTGGCTCCCTTCGGCCACGAACATCCTCAGCCTTTATTGTGCGCGTCCGAGGTTGAGTTATCCGGAGAGCCCAAACGGATGGGCAAAGGTGACTTGCACTTTTCCTGTCAACTCCAACAACATGGAATTCGTTTGCGTGCTGTCGCTTTTGGCAAGGGCGATTGGGTGGATGAATTACAGCAAGCCACTGGACCCTTCGATTTCGTGTTCCGGGCGAAAATCAATGAGTTTAACGGTCGGCGCAGTGTCGAACTGCACTTGGTCGACTGGCAAACCAGCCGGGAGCGAATTGAATCTGAAAATTCGCTGCCAGGAACAAACAAGCTGGAAACTTCTGTTGGGATAAATCCGGACGCTCGGTAGGATGTTCGGTTGAATGAAAGCACTCCGACGGCCCAATGATGGCCGCATCCGTCCATGGAACAACCACTTGATTCACAAAAACTGGACCAGTTTCTGCGGCCCTATCCGCTGGAGACTCGACGCCCCATCGTCTCATTAGCATTCATTGCACCCATGTTGCTGCTGTACGAGTTGGGGATTCTGCTGCTGGGGAATCAAGCAATTCGCAATGGGCTGGACGAGATGTTTCGCGCCCAGATGTATCGGATGGGATTGGGAGAAATGATCATTCTGCCCATCATCACCGTGGCGATTTTGCTTAGCTGGCATCATTTACAAAAAGACCGCTGGAGTTTTCGACCTCGAATCCTGGCCGGGATGGTCGTCGAATCAATCTTTCTTGGGCTGATCCTGCTGTGGGCGGCCAAGGCGCAACAAGTTTTGTTTGATGACTCGACAGTCAGCGTTTTGTCGGTCGGCCTCAACCAGTTTTACTCAGTGCAATGGTGGTCAAATACCGTCGCTTTTCTGGGTGCCGGGATATACGAGGAATTGGTGTTTCGTTTGTTGATGCTGCTTCCCATCGTCTGGATCGCTTCGCAGACCATCAAATTCAGAAAACTGGTGATCATTGCCGGAGTGGTATTAACCAGCCTGCTTTTCGCTATGCTGCACTACCAGTTGCTCAATCCTGCCGGAGTCTCATTCGAGTGGGGCAGTTTTATGATTCGCTTCCTGGCCAGCATCTTCTTTTGCGTCGTTTTTCTGGGGCGTGGATTTGGCGTCGCGGTTGGAACTCACGCCGCCTATGACGTTTTGACTCAGCTGTAGAATTCTCGCAATTTGTCGGCAGTCACAATTTATTTGAAAAATGAATGCCGATTCTTGCCCCCTATTCGGCTGCTGCCGGGGCACTCTTTTCGAATTCGCTCGCCCGCTGCAGACGGGTTTTTCCGAGCAATTTTGAGCGATATTTCCTAGCCCACCTTTTGGCTTGGCCAAAACACCCCAATACCACTGATCCTAAAATATCCTACCAATTATCCAC
>CAZOXC010000712.1:0-2428 GCA_964583205.1 uncultured Pirellulaceae bacterium
ATGAACGAGATACCGCCACACTCTTTGCTCGCGAAATCGCTCGGCTACGACAGGCTGTTCGATTCTCCCAGCTTGAGCGACCCTGTTTTGAAATGGCTGCGTTCCAATCGAACTCGAATCGATTCAGCATTCGATTCCAGCCAGAACGGGAATTTGAAACGCTGGCTGGAGGTGTTCGATAAGTTGCCGGACATTGCCGTTTCTGAAATCGACTTACAAAACGCAGTTTCAGCCGGCGGCGACTGCAGCGGTGAACAGCTTGAACAGTTGCGAGATGGCTTGCTGGGCATGCATCCCTGGCGCAAGGGTCCGTTTAACCTGTTCGGTATCGGCTTGGATACTGAATGGCGATCGGACTTGAAGTGGCAACGGATCGAGAACCTGATCGACTGGGAAAATCAACTGGTTTTGGATGTTGGGAGCGGTAACGGGTATTACGGTTGGCGAATGCTGGGACAGGGTGCTCGCCAAGTCATCGGTTTGGACCCTTTTCTGCTGTATGTCATGCAGTACGGCGTGCTGAATCGGTATTTTTCAACACCAGCCAATGTTGTTTTGCCGCTGCCAGACTCGGCGTTACCCGTCGATCTGATTTCCTTTGACATCACCGTTTCCATGGGCGTCCTGTATCACCGCAGCAATCCGATTGACCATCTACTTTCGTTGTTTCATTCGCTGAAGCCTGGCGGGCAATTGCTGCTGGAGACTTTGATCATTGCAGGTGATAGTGACGAAGTGCTGGTTCCCCGCGATCGTTACGCGAAAATGCGAAATGTTTGGTTCCTGCCAACGGTTCCGCAACTTGTGCGCTGGTTGGAGCGCTGCGGCTTCACCACAATTGAACTTGCTGACGAAACGATCACGACCGAGCAAGAACAGCGTCGCACCGAGTGGATGACGTTCGAGTCGCTTGCTGATTTCCTTGACCCGAATGACTCAAGTCGCACGATTGAAGGTTATCCCGCGCCGCGCCGAGCCGTCCTGACAGCTCGGCGGAAATCCTGATACCCTGGCAACGATTTAGCCAAAGACCGTTTCGATACGCGCGATCACTTTTTGTTCGGCTGCAGAAACTGCACCTAATCCCAGGAAGCCACCGGCTGATTTGGCAACTTCTCGAGTCCGATTCAGAACGCTGGTTTTCAATTGTGCAAACGCAGTAGCTTCCAGCGCCGACGCAAGGCTCTTCACGTATTCGTCCCAGGCATCAAACAGCTCGCTAGATGGTTGATTGCCCAACCAGGATTTGACCAGCCAGTAAGCCGGGTCACCGTCCTTGATTCCAGATTGGTCGCAAGCTTTCATGATCGCATCGACTTCGGAAGCTTCCATTTGCTTGTCGGCCCAGGCGACTTCGACCAAAGGCACGATCGACAGCGCGGTGAGATTTTCCACACTGATGTCATGTTTGGTGAGTTCGGCAATCACGGATTCGTCGGAGATTCCGATGGCCCTGCTTAATGCTTCGCGGCTATCTTCCACCAGAGATTGCTCACGTAGTTTTGCCAACAATTCCTGATCACGCTCTAAAAAGAATTTGTCTTCCAGGTTTTTGCCTAGTTCGTTCAGGCCGTCACTCATTGAATTTGTCCACTTATTGACCACGTATCGAAGGTACTGCCGGATGCAGAACCGGGTGTTTATTGGCCATCGATGCTAGGAAACCCGGCGTTTTTTTGGAAGGGGCGGTGAGGCAGAATGTGAACCTATATTCGGACAATCGGCAAAATCGGTGGTTCTGGTCATCGCTGTAATTACAATGATTGGTTTAAAACTCCAATTGACCAGCAAGTTATTATCATGGGCGTTGTCCAGCTCTAGCGTTGTCTTAGAAAACTTGCGTAAACCAACTGTGTGAACACATATGTTTAAACGTACCTTGATAGCCATTTTGAGTGGCGTACTGCTTTGCCAAATGCCGGGTGTCAATTCACTTGATGCCCAGGACACGACGCTGAGGCTTCAGCAAAACCTGTTGCGAGTCAAAAAGTGGCTCGGTCCCGGTTCCAATTCTGAAGGATGGCGACGTTATCTGAATCTGGGCGACCTGGAATCGCAAACCGCGATGGGACTGCAAGCCGACTCTACTAAACTGCAGCAGATTCTGGATCGATTCAATCAAGACGCGGATGGACTTGATCATCCTCACTTTTCGCAATTAGCAGTCTCGATTTCCGATCAGATTGAAGCGATCTCCAGCGCACAGTCATTCGGCAGCCCCAACATTGCTGACTTGGATGAATTGTATCAGCCCATCTCTGACGAAAGATTGGAAACCAACAAGACAATTTTGCTGGATGAGCTTTACCTTTTAAAAATCTACATCAACCAAAACCTCTGGGGAATTGATCGTCCCCGGGCACGTCGAGATTTACAAATCGACGAATTGTTGGAACTGTTGGACTCGATCGACTTCACAGACCATAGC
>CAZOXC010000713.1:0-2426 GCA_964583205.1 uncultured Pirellulaceae bacterium
GGGAGCGAAGATATGCTTGATGGAAATATGCTAGCGATTGATTTGTACACAAGATATCTGGCTGGAATGGCTCCTCTCGCATTGCTCAATTTCAACCACTACAACGACACAGGTCTTCTGGATGGTGCGACGGGCAGTCTCGGTGGTCCAATCATTGATACAGACGGTGGCGTGTTGGCTGGTGTGGGTTTTACCCTGACCAATCTTTCCGGCCTATCTACGAATAGAGCAAGTTCCAGTGGAGGTAGTCTGTTCGGTGACTTCGATGCAACGGTCTACGGTGATCGTGTGATCTCGAACGACTCGAGCCGAGTCGGCAGGATTACTGACGGCGACATTGTAATCGACGGCATGAATGACAGGGCTCATTTTGTGTTGAGGTTCTCAGGATTGGATGACTCCCTGACCTATGATCTCTTCGGCGGGCATCATACTGACAATCCCAACAGTAACTTCGACACGATCTGGCAGGTTGCTCAAAGGGGTGGTGTGATTACGTCTTCCGCGAATTTCGAGCATTCATTCTCGAGTCTGGTCACAGACGGTGCGGGGAATCTCGAAATTTACGTGATACGACGAAGCAACGACGACGGTGATCATGTGACCATCAGTGGTCTTACGCTTACAGCTGTTCCGGAACCTGGCTCGCTAACCATTCTTGGGCTCGGATTCATGTTGGTAGCGTTGCGTCGACGCAAGTAACTCGTTCAGTCGGCGGCAAGCGAGTGTTCTGATTGACTGATCCGGCATTCGGATTCAACGGGAGACCAGAATCGGGCTTGGTCTTTGTCGAATCAGGAGGCTTTGCGGAGAGTTGACGCCTGAGAATTCAGGGCAGTCGCCAGACAGTGTACAACTCGCACTTGCTCAGCTTCGGTGAGGCCCGGGAAAATCGGCAACGCCAATACTTGCTGGGCGGCTCGCATCGTGACAGGCAGGCTCTCGTCGGATACCTGCAAGTGCTGGTAGCATTCTTGCGCGTGAACTGGAACTGGGTAGTAGACTTCGGTGCCGACTCCCATTTCCTTCATCTGTTCGCGAATGGTATCTCGCGAATCATCTTTGATTCGTATCGTGTACTGGTTCCAGACATGATTGCCCTGCCAGTCATCTTCTGGAAGTTCAATCAATGATTGCAGTTCGGCATCCAGAAACAGCTTTTCGTAGCGTTGCGCGTTGATCTGTCGATTCTTGGTCCATTCGTCAAGATATTTCAGTTTGACATTCAGTCCGGCAGCTTGATAAGAATCCAGTCGACTGTTGACTCCGACCATCTGGTGATAGTAACGAGGCTTCATGCCATGGTTAGCGAGGCAACGAATTCTCTCAGCCAGTTGCTCGTCGTTGCAGGTCACCATGCCGCCGTCACCGAGTCCGCCCAGGTTCTTGGTGGGATAAAAACTGAATGCGGCTGCATTGCCCATGGAACCAGCGCCGTGGTTCTGATGCGAGGCACCGATTGCTTGTGCCGCATCTTCCAGTACAAACAAATTGTGTGCTTCAGCAATCGGGAGGATCTCGGTCATGTTCGCGCATTGGCCGAACAAGTGCACGGGGATAATCGCCTTGGTGTTTTCTGTGATCAACTCTTCGATCAATTCTGGATTCAGGTTGAACGAGTCGTGTTCGATATCGATGAACACGGGAGTGGCTCCCAATCGAGTAATCGCGCTGACAGATGCGAAGAACGTGAAACTGGGAACGATCACTTCGTCACCAGGCCCGATCTCGTGTGCCAGTAATGGCAATAGCAATGCATCTGAACCTGATGCACAACCAATGGCAAATTCAGCACCGCTGTATTCAGCGATATTTTTTTCCAACTCTTTGCAGGCGGGTCCACCTATGAACCAGCCGGATTCCGTAACGGCCGAAATCGCCTCGTGAATTTCATTCAGAATCGGGGCATTGTCACGATTCACATCCAATAGTGGAACGTTTTGGATACTCTGGTCCATCCCTGATTTAACTCCTGCGAGCAAAAGAACTGGAGATTATTTCTGCGAAGATTAGAAACGGCCTTGTTGCCCGTCAAGGCGGACATCTGGCAGGAATGCCATCTCGGACAATTTGTCCTACTTGCTCTCCCTGTCAGCAACGCGGTTTCTGCGATGCTTTCAAGGATCGGCAATTCTGGTTGCCGTCATTTCGCGAATGACTCGGTTATGGGATAACGGGGTTAGGGAACAGAAGACAACCTGGATTCTAAGCTAGCATTGTGGTGGAGCCCCCGCATAACTCGATTAGTCATCGAATGGCTAAACTATTGATTCGTTATCGATGGTGGTTGTTGGGTGTGGCTGCGCTTATCGGAGTGGCCGCCTATTTTGTCTCGGCTCGGCTGGATTTTGATCGATCGATCGAAAGCATGTTTGCCTCCGATGACCCGGTGCTCCACGAGTACGTCGAGTTCAAAAAGAACTTCG
>CAZOXC010000714.1:0-2425 GCA_964583205.1 uncultured Pirellulaceae bacterium
GAAATCATCAATACCTGGGACAAAGCCATGGCAGAAAAATTGTATGACAAAGTGCTGTTTTACCAAGGTCGATTTGTGAAACATTATGCGACTACCAATCACAAAGAATACTTCGCCGAATCCACCGAAGCCTATTTTTATCGAAACGATTTCTACCCATTTGTTCGCGCGGAACTAAAAAGTCACGACCCAAGAATGCATCATTTAATGGAAGAGATTTGGGGGGAATTGTAGAGGTTTTTTGGTGGCTTCTCAATCTTTATAGAGCTGGCCAAATACTGTGCTCGCTGAATGTAAGATCAGTATCGAAGGATCCCTGATAGATCACCAAACCGACTTTAAAGGATATTGGAAGTTTGCGATGTTCGTCGATTTCGGGAAAGACATTCCCGCATTTGCCAACAATCAGTTTTGCACTAATGCAGAATTTTGTGCAAAACTCGAAGCCATTGTAGGTTCTAGATTTATTCAAATTGGAACCTTCTACTAAAAACTCGAACAACAATGATCGATAAACAAACGATGGTCTTACCAAATGGCTGCAAATCATGTCATGCGTCTTCAATCGCATATTTAGATGGCATTACGTTCCTGACTTTTTTTGGCGGCAATTATGAAGGCCATCGACGCACTTCAATTTGGCTTTCGACCAAAAAGGACAACGAAGATTCATGGAGTGAGGCGGTGATTCTATGCTCTGGAAAAGATGTGTTGGGTTTTAAAAGAGCTTGTTGGAACCCGGTTATCTTTCTCTATCAGTCTGAGATCTTTATCTATTTCAAAGTCGGTAAGTCGCCGCAAAATTGGTCAGGCCACTGCCTGTTAAGCAAAGATAAAGGCAAAAGTTGGAGTGGACCACATCCTCTTGGAAATGGTATTCAAGGTCCAACTAAGAATCCACCCGTTGTATTGAACGACCGGATCTTAAGCGGAAGTAGCACTGAACTAGGTGCATGGAATATACATTTTGAATGGAGCAGAAATGGCAGACAATGGTTCGCTTCCACCTCAGTTGACCATTCGAAAATCGAATGTATTCAACCAGCCATCTTGTCTAGAGGAAACGGGAAACTGACTGCGCTGGCTCGTAGCGAATACGGCTGTCTTGTTTCGACTCAATCAGCCGATAATGGTGAGTCATGGAGGCAAATCAAACGAACTGACTTGATAAACTGCAATTCAGGCATTGCAGCTCTTAGCGTTAGACCGGATTTGCACGTTTTAGCTAACAATGATTCACCCACAAAACGAACTCCTCTAATTTTACAAGTCTCCAGAAACACGATTGATTGGACCAAAGGTCCAATAATTGAAGATGGCAATGGAGAATTCTCCTATCCTTCACTTTGCGTCGCTAACAATCAGATTCTCTGTTCCTACACACAAAACAGGAATAGCCTGGGAATTGCTCAACTATCCATTGATACTCTTGAGCAAACGGTCGTTTAGTAGACGATCGTTCCAATGCCAAGTCGATTTCCACGAAATTCATCCTCTAAAACTTCGATACGATTGTTAAGCTAAAGGACTCCATCAACCGGTTGGTTCGGTTTCGATCCAACAAACGATAAACAAACCCTTGCGGGGCTGTTTTTCGGCGCAGGCCGACAACGATTAATCCTTGGAGTGGATGTGAAAGCGATTTAGTGGCCATGGTATTGTTTTGAACAGTTTTGATTGATTTCAGTATTTGGAATCGGTAGCAGTTCAAACTTGAATCCGCGACCAGTTCGCGCATGGTGAATGTATGATCATGCACAAGGTCAATCCGTTTCTTACCGTTCTATTCTTTACCATTACCTCTCAATTTCAACTATCCGCGCAAGAAACGGATAGCTCATCTTGGAATGTGGTTCAGGAAAATGACAAACCGTATATTCCGGTTTCTGATATAGAAAAGTTCTATCAATTCAAAGGCGGCTTCTTTATCCAAAAACCTCCTGCATACCGAATGTTCCACACCAATCTGGAATTGGGTTTTCAATATCAGGACGATGAATTGCTGTTTAATAAGGTCAGAATTGCAACCTTTGAACCAATGGTTAAACGAAAAAGCGCTCTACTAATCAGTGTTCAGGATTTATCGTCGATTGTAAATCCTGTTTTGAATCCCCAACGCATCAAATGCAAACGCATGAGCCAGTTGTTATTGACTTTTGGTGGTGCAGCGAACCAGCCAGAACCCGCCTTTTTTAATGCTGCAATCAAGAAAGTTTACCTTTCCCGTGTTGACACCCTCAATCCAGCAACCGGCGGAATTGCAATTCAAATCAATCGTAAAGCGATTGAAGATAGTCAGAAAAAGTCTGGAGTGACATGGACCTATTTATCGGACCAGGAAAAAGTCGCACTCAATCATCGCAATGTTGCTCTGGCCACTTCTATATCAGCTTACCTAAAAGGCTTTAAGAATATGGAAGTAGAC
>CAZOXC010000715.1:0-2423 GCA_964583205.1 uncultured Pirellulaceae bacterium
ATCCTGACTTTGCCGCAACCTTACGCCAACCACAATGGCGGCATGATTGAGTTCGGTCCGGACGGTTTTTTGTACATCACTTTTGGAGATGGTGGATCCGCTAACGATCCGCACGGCAATGGCCAGGACCTGACGACGATGCTGGGTTCAATCGTGCGAATCGACGTCGACAATCCTTCCGCAGACCAGAATTATTCAATTCCAGATGACAATCCGTTCATCGACGTGCCGGATGCGGCGCCGGAATTGTGGGCGGTCGGCTTGCGCAACGTCTGGCGATTTTCGTTCGATCGCGAAGATGGACGGTTGTTCGCTGCAGACGTCGGCCAAAACAAGATCGAGGAAGTAAACATCATCGAAAAGGGTGGCAACTACGGCTGGAACCGTTTCGAGGCCAATGAAACGTTCAACGCTGAAACCGAAATGGCTCACGGCGAACACGCACAACCGGTCGCGATGTATGGCCGCACCTGGGGGATCTCGATTACCGGCGGCTATGTCTATCGAGGCACCAACTACCCGGAATTACAGGGCAAGTATTTCTATGGCGATTACGCTTCAGGAAATCTCTGGGCATTGTCCCAGGATGAAAATGGTGAATTTAAAAATGAACTTGTTCGCCGAACTGGACGCAGCATCTCCTCGTTCGGTGAAGACGATCAGGGCGAATTGTACTTGCTGAGTTTTGATGGTGGTTTGTATCGAGTGGTAAGCACCGACCAACCGGAAAACACTTTTGAAGACTGGCCGAAAAAGCTGTCCGAAACCGGCCTGTACGCTGATATGAGAGAGAAGAAACTGGCGGATGACTTGATTCCCTATCAGGTCAACGCTCCCTTCTGGTCCGATGGCGCCAACAAGGAACGCTTTATTCGCTTGCCAGCCGGAGCCAAAATGACCTATGCCGCAACAGGTTCCTGGCAAGTTCCGGTGGGCACCGTGATTGTGAAAAATTTTCGCGGCGAGCACCTCCGCAGCGCCAATACCCAATTCGAAACTCGCTTGATCAAGCGTACTTCTGAAGGTTGGGAATCGGCGACCTACGTCTGGGCACTTGGTGGAAACGAAGCTGAATTATTGCCGGCTGGCAAACAATTCGAAGTCTATCAACGCGGCGAGCGTCAATGGTTCGTTCGATCCTGGCATGCACCTTCTGCCTCCGAGTGTGCCAGTTGCCATACCGATGCTGCGGGCTACGTGTTGGGATTGAACACTGCACAACTCAATAACGAAGTCGATGGCCAGAACCAGTTGGTGAACTGGTCGGAGCAGGGTTATCTGGATTTGCCGGAAGACTTTGAACCTGCTCAAGCAGCCAGGTATTGCGACCCGATTACTGGTGACGGCTCGTTGGAAGAACGAGCTCGAATTTATCTGGACGTGAATTGCGCGATGTGCCATCAACCCAATGGCCCGGGCAACGCCAATATCGATTTGCGATTCACGACCGACCTGGAAAATGCTCGAATGCTTAACGAGCCACCTGCTCAGGGCGATCTGGGAATCACGAACAGCATGCTGGTCAGCCCAGGCTCACCTGAGAATTCTTTATTGCTTCATCGCATGCAGACACTTGGCGCTGGCCGAATGCCCAACATCGGCAGCAACCTTGTGGATGAACAAGCAACCGAATTGATCAAAGAATGGATCGAGTCGCTTGGCGACTAACCAGATGCAATTCCGCTCAGTCGCTCTTCTGTAGAGCGGTGCGGACGGCGCGCGCCAATGCTGTAACGCTATACGGTTTGGGAAGGATATTGTATCCGTCCCTGTGAGCCCTGGCGCGCACTTCGTCATCGGCGTGTCCGGAAATAAGCAAAGCCGACAAACCCGGATTCGCTTCCTTTAGTTCGTTGACCAGGGTGCAACCGTTGCCATCTGGCAGTTGCATATCGACCACCACCAGATCGAACGCTTGAGCAGCAATTTCATCATGAGCGGCCTTGATGCTATCGACTGATCTGACTTCATAGCCATGCGATTTTAAAGCACGTACAGAAACTCTGCGAACCGCTGAATTGTCTTCCACAACCAAAATTCGTTCTTCTCCGCCGACAGTGAAATGGGCAGAAACGGGCTGAAAGCTATCAACAGCCTTGCTAACTACTGGCAGATAAATCGAAAATGTCGCTCCCTGCCCGGCGTTACCCCTGACACGAATCGTTCCGCCCGCTTCCTCAATGATCTGCCGGCAGGTGGCAAGTCCGATTCCGAATCCATCCCCATCAGCCGTCGTGGTGAACAAGGGCTCGAAGACCCGTTCGACATCTTCTTCAGCGATGCCATGACCCGTGTCAGCGATCTCCAGCAATACGCTTTGCTGCAAATGCATTTCCGGAAGTTCATTGTTGTTCGGATCAGTTTCGCCAATAGAAATACTCAACTCGCCCTGGTCATGCATCGCTTTGCGGGCGTTGGTGGCC
>CAZOXC010000716.1:0-2413 GCA_964583205.1 uncultured Pirellulaceae bacterium
ACCACATAGCACAGATGGTGGAGTACAGCGCGACGGTGGCCAAACTGGTCGACTGCCGAAATTCGACAACGGTTTGCGTCAAAGGGACGACCGGGAAAGGGGCCGATGCAGCACTTGCTTCGCTTAAATTGGGCTCTTCTGCCAAGCCCGATCCTGATGACACCGCATCTGGATTCCGATCCATGGCGTAGTCATTCGTCGAATCGACCTGGTTTGCTGGAAGCTCTATATGCGCTGGCACATTCTCAATACGCAGCGGATCGCCAGCAGTCATCCCCGACAATTCGTTTTGCACAATCGGCACTTCAACTTCAACGCTGACCATCTGGCTTGCCTGTGGCAAACGGATTGTCCAACCTTGGAAACCAAGATTAACGACCAACATTGATGCCAATGGACAAACCAGCACACAAACCAGTGTGGCGCGATACACGGCCGACTGCACAGCCGAACCTTTTTTGCGAAGCAGCCAAGCGGCCACCAAGCCAACAACAATGATCACCGTTGACTGAACGAAAAGGTTAAGTGCGTTTTGCGCGAGCCACGCGGCAAGTTCAATCAAAAATTCGTTGGACGGGTTCATCAATCTGCCTCTTTGTATTTGTCCGAGTACGTTTCAGTCCTGGATACAACTCAAAATCTGGGAAAAAGTTATTTGTCCTTCTTCGTTTTTTGATTGATCAGTTTCTTGATCTGATCAAGCTCTTCCCGGCTGACCCTTTCGTTTTTGAGCAAGAAAGAAACCAGATCACCGGCGTTGCCGTCGAAGACTCGAGTCAGCAGATCTCGAGTGGCCGTTTTGCGAACCTTGTCTTCGGCGATCGTCGGTTTGAAAACAAAAGTGCGACCCTGCGTTTTGTGAGTCACAGCGCCTTTCTCCATCAGGCCTCGCAGCAAAGTTTGCACCGTACTATGGGCGATCGGCTCTTCGTTATTTAGCTGGTCTGTGATCTGGCGAGCAGTCGCTTCACCCAATTCCCACAGCACCGTCATGATTTTCAACTGGACTTTGCCAAGTTTCGAAGCAGTCATAGCCTTGAACCATTCCTTCAAAAGCGATGTACTAGTGGACTTATCGTTTAGTTGACTAAATCTACCAAGGTAGACGGATTGCGTCAAGCAAATTTCCAAACATTTTTTTATCCGGAAATTGACTTGGTCAGGCTCGGCGATGGCGAGACAGAATCTTCGCTCGAAAACCTGATAAACACTGGAGTTTTGGTCTATTTTTCGAACCGAATTGATTTTGCTAGAATGGTGCAAACAGTTTCATGGAGGTAACAATGTCCAGCGCCACGCTACCACTTGCATTCAACAGCAACTTTGACGAGATCGATCGTTCGAACTACGAATGCACGCCGCAAGAAGTTTCGCTTTACTTTTCTATGTTATCGGTGGTTCATTCTGGGTTCACCAAATGGAACCACGGGCTCAAGCAAATCGAGCTTGAGCAAATCGCGAAACTCGGCGCTCCGTTTGGACTTAATGCTGAAAGTTCACACCGGTTTATGATCGCCATGGCGATGCTGGAAGCTCGGCGCAAAATTTCGCACGAATCGGCGCTCGAGTACTTTTGCCAAATGAGCTGCCCGCAGCGTTAGAATTGCTGCGGCTTCAGGATGTATCGGGAACGAGCCAAATTCTGTGCGGCGTCTTTAACTGTGCAGCGGCTTTACCTGGGCCGGCTTCCTGGCATGCAGCAGTTTTCTGGACAGACATCATGTGAAGGGCCCAGAGTTCCAGATGCGCGTTTCTCAGTCTGGCCCATTCTTTCCAGCACCAGTTCGCGAATCATCTCGACGAACAATTCATGGGTACCGGCGGTAGCGGCTCGACCCAACTTGATGCCAAGCTTCTCGCAGGTTTCCCGAGCTTCAACATCCAGATCGAAAATGACTTCCATGTGATCGGACACGAAACCGATCGGCATAATCACCACCTCCTTGATTCCGTTCGCGGCGACTTCCTCGATGTAATCGCACACATCGGGTTCCAGCCAGGGTTGAGTTGGAGGTCCGCTACGGCTCTGGTAAACCAGCTTCCAATTTTCAACACCGCTATGTTCGGCCACCAGGCGACTGGCTTCCTCAAGTTGCTTTACGTAGTTGCAGCCACTGGCCATCGAGTCCGGGATGCTGTGAGCTGTGAACAAAACAATCGCTTGCTTCCAGTCGGTAACGGTTTCATCCAGTGACTTTTTCAAACGGATTGAGCAAGTCTCAATGAAATTCGGGTGGTTATAGAACATTCGCAACTTGTCCACCTGCGGAGCGCCCTCGCCAATGGCTTGCTGAACTTGCTGAATGTTTTCACGATATTGGCGACAACCCGAATAGCAACTGAAGCCCGAGGTAAAAAACGCCAGCGAACGCTGGATACCATCGTTTTTCATTTGCTGCAGAGTGTCCTGCAA
>CAZOXC010000717.1:0-2405 GCA_964583205.1 uncultured Pirellulaceae bacterium
GTAGAGAAGGATCGATGGGAACGAGGCCAGCATTCGCTCGGCGGCAGCATGCTGCTGGTCAAAACTTCGCTCTGGCTCCAGGCAACCCAGCATGGCACAACCGGTTCGCAGGACATCCATTGGATGCGTGTCTTTAGGGATCGCTCGCAAGGCGGTTTTGAGATCATCCGGGACGGCTCGCTTTGCCTTCAAACCGGCCTTGAATTCATCCAACTGCGTTTGCGTTGGCAATTCGCCGTACAGCAACATGTAGGCTGTTTCTTCAAAGCAGGCATTCTCGGCCAGGTCATCGATCGAGTACCCACGATAGGTGAGCCCCTTGCCTTCCTTGCCAACTGTCGCGATGGCAGTTTTTCCGGCGACCACTCCGGCTAGACCACCAGTCTTCTTTTTAGGTTTGGATTCTTTAGTTGTCATAATTGTGGGCCTCTCAATTTCAGCGACTATTTTGAATTCTGGATGAGCTCATCCATTAATTGTTCGTATTCGTGATAACCGAGAACCTCGTACAATCGTTCTCGGTTTTGCATAATTTCTACAACTTGTTTTTGTGTACCCTGTTGGCGAATTGACTCATACACTCGCTCGGCAGCCTGAC
Source organism: uncultured Pirellulaceae bacterium (assembly GCA_964583205.1). Lineage (GTDB taxonomy): Bacteria > Planctomycetota > Planctomycetia > Pirellulales > Pirellulaceae > CALMEE01. The sequence continues at coordinate 599 of CAZOXC010000717.1, forward strand.
TCATTGCCCTGAACGCGCTGAGTGGATAAAGCACCATGGCAATTCCGAGTTCACCGAGTTCATTAATACTTAACAACGGCGACTGTCCGAATTCGGTCATGTTGGCAAGCACTGGGACATCAAGTGCCGAAGTGAATTCGCGATATTGATCCGGCTCATTGACGGCCTCGGCAAAAATCATGTCAGCACCAGCTTCGACATAAGCTTGACAACGAGCAAGTGTTGCTTGCATGCCTTCGCTGGCCAATGCGTCGGTGCGAGCCATGATGACAAAATCCGGATCATGCTCGTCACGAGCTCTGGCGGCAGAAAAAACTCGATCAGCCATTTCGGACGAGTCGACCAAAGCTTTGTTCGGGCGGTGCCCACAGCGCTTGGCGGCTTGTTGATCTTCCAGGTGAACTGCGGCCGCGCCAGCCGAAACAAAAGTCTCGATCATGCGAGCGATGCTGAATGCGTTTCCGAATCCGGTATCCCCATCAACCAGCAATGGCAAACTGGAGGCAGTGGTGATTCGGCGAATATCGGTGGCCACATCGTTCGGCGTGGTCATTCCCAGATCCGGCAAGCCATAAGAACTGTTGGCTACCCCGGCACCAGACAAATAAATCGCCTTGAACCCGGCTTGCTCTGCCATCATTGCACAATAAGCGGTGACCGCACCTACAATCTGTAGCGGTTGTTCGGTCTCAAGTGCGTCACGGAAACGACGTCCGGCGGCTGGCTGTGTGGGCATATTGGATTAAAACCTCGGGTAAATTGAGGATCACTAGCAAATTTGGTACGCCCGCTTCCATGGAATCGCCAAGCAATTCCTTGGGTTTGGTCGAAGCCATTGCAGATTGCAATCGGCAAACACTTGCTACGTTAACTCTGAATATGATTATCCGGTACACCATTATCTTGAATGACATTCGAATGACTAGCGGGTGAAGGGCAAAAGTTCCGCAACCAAACTTGGATGATCTAACCCGAGTTCGAGGATTTGCCGCCCCGAATTCCCGGTTTTTCGACTTCAACTACATGGTCAAAATGGGTAGTCTTATAAGATTGTCAAAATCCGGAGACAGGCTCGCCAATCGCAACTGGCCTCCGTTTGGAATAAAAAATTTGTCGAACCTTAATCGTACCGTTCGATGGTTCTGTCGCAAAACGCAACACACTTGATTTGTAACAATGGCAACTGCAATAAATTCCCGCATCAACTCCATTGCCTCCGGCAACATTCCTTCTGAAATTCATCGCAACGCTTCCGTCGCCAAACTTTATGAATTGGCACTTCAATTTGACGGAGCCAGCATTACCAGCTCTGGTGGCTTGGCAACTTTGTCCGGAGAAAAAACTGGCAGATCGCCAAAGGACAAACGAGTCGTAGATCAAACCAGCATCCACGACGATGTGTGGTGGGGCGATATCAATATTCCGATCGCCGAAGACAGTTTCAACAAGATGCGGGATTCGGCAATCGAGTTCCTGGACAATTGCGAACAACTGTTTGTGGTCGATGGATTTGCAGGCTGGGACAAGCAAAGTCAGATCAAGGTACGCATCATCTGCTCGCGGCCCTACCATGCATTGTTTATGCATAACATGCTGATTCGACCCAGCGCCGATGAACTGGCTGACTTCGGCACGCCTGACTATGTAATCTACAACGCCGGACAAAAGTTGGCTGACGAATCAATCGAAGGTGTCAGCAGCAAGACTTGTGTTACTCTGAATTTTGACGCTGGCGAAATGGTTATCCTGGGCACCGAATACGCTGGTGAAATGAAAAAGGGCGTATTCACAATCATGAATTATCTGA
>CAZOXC010000718.1:0-2405 GCA_964583205.1 uncultured Pirellulaceae bacterium
TTTTTGAATGGATCGACCGTGTTCGCGACTCGAGCGGTAAAGTCAGTACCTTCGGTGGCATGATTGACTTCTTCACGTACCGAACCACTTTGGAATGGTCCAATTCCAAGTACAGACCAGCGACTATCGTCGGCTCGAGCCAGCGAGCGACCGCTGTCGAAGATCATCGATCCAGAGCCGGTCTCAAACGCGACTAAACCGATCTTGGCCGTTCCGTATTGACTGTTTTTCTCGTACAACCGTACTTCAGGCAACTCGAATGGAATCGGTCCCGGCAACGACAAACTCGGCATTCCTACGAAACTACTCACATTGTCAGTTCCAATTCCGCCGGACCGCAATTCGATAGTAACGTCCGAACCTTCTTTGGCATCCACAAGCATCGCACCATGGTTCAGTAGTTTTTGACGAACACTTCCGACCACATATCCTTTGTCTACCGAGTCAAGATATTGCGGATCCAGAAAGACCTTTCGACCTTGAACAGGCGGGATCGAAATTTTGCCAAGAGTTTGATCGACCGCGTTGGAAATCAGCAGTTGTTCCAAACCTGTACGCGAAGTGTCGGTTGTTCTGGTGGTTGTGCATCCAGTCGCCAAAATCATAAAAGCAACTGAGAAAAGCGTTGCAAATTTCCAGGTAGTCTTGTTCATCACTGCTCCTTGTTGACGTTCGGCCAACCCGTTGGAAAGGGGATTATTGTGCGGTAGAGCTCACGGCACAAAACGGTTAGTTAAATTCGGAGCAGCCGTTTACCAAACCCACAACGATGCACAAAGGTCACTTGTTTCACAAATCAACCTGCTAGCGAGCAACCCGGGTGACAGGCTCACCTTTCAGAATCGGCGCCCAGAAACAACTCGGCAATCAACCGAGCTTAATGAATGAGAAGGCCGGACTTGCACCGGCAGCCGGGTTCGGCGAGTTTTGCATCCACACGTTTGGCAGCGGCCACTTATTTATTGTGGATTGGACGCACAACTTTGTGATAACCGGCCAACTGATCCAGAATCTGTTGCCACCGAGCGAACTCGCGTTCCGTTTCGAACGTGCCTTGCCGAATATCCGAGATGACTTGGTCACACTCCATCGGACACAATCCGTTTAGATCTCGAGAAATCTGCTTCTTAAGCTCGTTTTGCCGACGGAAAATATAATCAACATCACGCTGAATCATCACACTCTCGGCGTGCATTTGAATTTGCAAATCTTCCAGCTTGTCCAGCTGCGCCTGCAAGTCCGATTTCAAACGCATAAACTCAAGACCCTGCTGAGTCTTGCAGCGAGGACGACACTGGGATTGCTCAACACTGGCCAGCGTTTCCATCCGCCCCTGCTCTTCCTGAAAATCAGATTCTTCAATAATGAACGGGTTCAAGGCGTAAACCACGAACCGACATTCGTGATTGTTCTCTCGAGCCATTTGCATTTCTCGTGCGATCTGGGCGCGAGCTTTGCCAAGCTCAAATTGTCCACGTCCGTTGCTGACCACCACACACACAACCTGTTTGCACACAGGCCTGAACTCGGGCTTGATCTTCACTCGCACCAAACGACCTTCGCGGATCAAGTCCACTTGTGTAGTGCGGGTCGCGCATTGATCGACCACATCTGACAATTCCTGTCCGGTCTCGATGACGGTGTGATCAAATTGCAGAATAATATCGCATTCCCGCAACCCGGCACGCTCGGCAGGCGAACCATTGGCCACACCCAGAATCGCCAATCCGTATTTCAATCCCATCTGCGATTTGATCACAGGACTAACCGCTTGAGTCTCGCAACCAATCCAGCAACTGCGTTCCAGCACATCATCGTTCGATTCAATATGGCTTTGAATCGGAACTTCGATAGAACGTTCCTGTTCGGATTCCTGCGCCAACACCGCATTACAACAGCAAGCAAATCCCAGCACAGTTAGCGATAATATTTTGATCATAAATGAATTCATGGTTTGCCGTTTTTTGACTGAACCAAAACCTGTCAGTTCCAGGTCGTTCGTCCGTCGAGGTTGAAGTAGATCGCCATCACTAAATCATCCATAGGTCTGTTTAGCGATAGATCGAAAGATTCCGAGGAGTGATTTCAGTTTTCTGGATCGGAGTAACGTAGTAACGATCGTTGACTTTGATGCGGTAACGATCTGCTTGATAATCCGTAATACTGTGGGTATCAATCGGAATGATCTCGCTGATCTCGCCCACGTCGAACAGAAATTCCGGACTGTCGGCCAGCGATTCATCACGTTGGGGTACGTCGATCAGGTTCGTTACGGGAGTGGCTTCTGCTTTATTAACGACGAAGGTTTCGTCCCCGGAATCGTACTGCAGCATGGATACGACCACGCATGCACACAAACACAACGGCATACCTACGAAACTTTTCGAAGCAATCGATTTGAAAAT